>NZ_AZQX01000143.1:0-28404 GCF_000568385.1 Halomonas sp. BC04 | reverse complement strand
GTGGCACTTGTTGCGCTCGCCCAGACCCACCAGCATCAGGCGGTCGGCGCCCAGGCCTGGGGCAAATGGCACCAGCTGGACGCTGCCCGGCTTGGCATCGAAGTCTCCGCGCTCGATCAGCTGCCCGATCAACCGCTCGCTGGCATCGTCGAGCTTGGCGGCGGTGGGCAGCAGGTCGCCGTCCTTGAACACCGGTACCACGAGGCAGGCCGTTTCAGCCTTGGCGGGATTAGCCGTCTGAACTGGGAATTCCATTGTGACTCCACAAGACAAGCGAAGGGGGATTCTGGATAATGCCGGCACGGCTCCAGGCCATTGCCGAGTCACCCCAGTGTACTCAAGGCATGGCGCCATTGCATGGAAGACGGCTGCATGATCATTTTTCGTTACCTGACCCGCGAGATTCTACTGACGATGGCCGCGGTTGCCGGTGTCCTGCTGCTGGTCATCATGGGTAGCCGCTTTATCCGCTATTTTGCCGATGCGGCGGAGGGAGACATTCCCGCCAGCATTCTTGGCAACCTCATGCTGTTCCATCTGCCGGGTTTTCTCGAGCTGATCCTGCCGCTGGCGTTCTTTCTCGGCATACTGCTCGCTTATGGGCAGCTCTACCTGAACAGCGAGATCACCGTGCTGGTCGCTTGCGGTACCAGCCCTGCGCGGCTGCTGCAGGTCAGCCTGGTACCGGCGACCCTGGTCGCGGTGCTGGTGGGGTTGTGCAGCCTGTGGCTGACCCCTGCCGGTGCGCTGCACAATGCCGTGATGCTGGAGGATCAGCGCAGCAGGCTGGACTTTACCGCCCTGGCACCGGGCCGCTTCCAGGACTTCGGCGGCGGACGTACCGCCTATACCGAGTCCTTCAGCGACGATGGCAGCCGCATGCAGGAGGTCTTTATCAGCGAGAGCCAGCGCAGGCGAGACGGCACGCCCGAGCGTGCCGTGACACGGGCGGCAAGCGGCTACCAGACAGTGGACGAGGAGACCGGCAGCCGGTTCCTGGTGCTGGCCGACGGCGAGCGCTACAGCGTCGACCCGGGGCGGTTCGAGGCCGAGCGCCTGGAGTTCGAGATCTATGCCGTGCGGCTGGCGCTGGGTGGCGACCGACGTGAGCTGGCGTCGCCCGATTACGCCACTACCAGGGAACTGGTGAGCGATGATTCCAACCAGGCCAAGGCACAGCTGCAGTGGCGGCTCTCCCTGCCGGCGATGGTCTTCATCCTGACCTTGATGGCGATGCCGCTGTCCCGGGTCAATCCGCGCCAGGGACGCTTCGCCAAGCTGTTGCCGGCCATTTTCCTGCATGTCTGTTACCTGAGCCTGCTGCTGGCGGCACTGGATGCCATCGGGCGTGGCTCGTTGCCAGCGGCGATAGGCATGTGGCCCATTCACGCCGCCTTCCTGGCCCTCGGCCTGGGCATGATGGTGCGTGCCCAGAAGAAGGGGATGCGCTGATGGTAACGGATCGTCTCGATCGCTATATTGCGCGCAATGTGCTGGGCGCCATCCTCGTGGTCCAGGTGGTGCTGCTGGGCCTTGACCTGGTGATTTCCTACATCAATGACCTGGACGATGTAGAAGGCAACTATGGCGCCTTCCAGGTTCTCCTCTACTTGATCATGCGACTGCCCTGGCGTTTCTATCAATACGCCCCGGTTGGGGTGTTGATCGGTGCCCTTATCGGCCTGGGCAGCATGGCATCGAGCAACGAGCTGACGGTGATGCGTGCCGCGGGCCGCTCACTGACCCGGATACTCTGGGGCGTCATGAAACCGATCATCCTGGTGGTGGCGGTAGTATTGATCGTGGCCGAGTACGTCAGCCCGCGCACCGAGCAGTTCGCCAGCGCCTGGCGGCTGGAGCAGATGCAGGGCGAGGGCGCCGTGGTGATGCAGCGCGGCGGCTGGCAGCGTGAGGGTGACAGCGTCTATCGCTTCGGCGCCATTCGCGCCGACGATACCGTGGTCGACCTGACCCGCTACCGCTTCGAGGGCCATGAGCTGCGCGAGGCCACCGTGGCCGAGCGTGCCGTGTGGCATGATGGTGCCTGGGTGCTCCAGGACGTGGCGACGACCCGCTTCGAGGCGGGGCGCACCGAGGCCGAACACCTGGATGAGCAGGCTGGGAGACCAGTCTGACGCCGGCCCAGCTCAACCGGCTGCTGCGCCCCATCAACAGCCAGGCGCCCAGTGAGCTCTGGGCCTATGCCCGTTTCCTTCAGAACCAGGGGTTGCAGGCCACGCAGCCACTGCTCTATTTCTGGCAGAAGATGCTGATGCCGCTGACCATGGCGTCGCTGGTGCTGGTGGCAGCCTCCTTCGTCTTCGGTCCCCTGCGCACCGTTGCCGCCGGGACGCGGGTCTTCTACGGCGTGGTGACCGGGCTCTGCTTCAAGTATCTGCAGGATCTGCTGGCGCCTGCGTCCACGGTATTCGGCTTTTCGCCGATATGGGCGGTACTGGCACCAACTGATCAGTGCAGCTCTGGGGTTCTATTTCCTGCGACGAACGGGCTAGGAGTCTATGCGACGACGTTTCGAACAACTCGATGAGGTGTGGCCGGCCGGCCTGGGCAAACGGCTGGGTGCCATGGTGTATGACGGGCTGCTGGTGCTGGCCATCTGGATCGGTATTACCACCGCTCACCTGGCCTGGGTTCGGCTGGTGCTGGAGCTGCCACCTGAGGCAGTGGGGGACGGCCTGGGCCAGGTGCTCTCCCTGCGGCTGGCTCTGGTGTTGAGTGCCTACGCCTTCTTTGCCTTCTTCTGGACACGCGGCGGCATGACCCTGGGGATGCAGGCCTGGCGATTGCGCGTGCAGACTGACGACGGGTTTTCCATTACCTGGACCCAGAGCCTCGTCCGCTTCCTGGTGGCCTGGGTGTCGCTGGCGGCCTTTGGCCTTGGCTACCTGTGGATCCTCTTCGACGAGCAGAAGCGCAGCTGGTCCGATATCGCTTCCGGAACCCGGGTGGTGGTGGTGCCCAAGTCCACCTGAATCCCGCTATCGTGGGCCTGGATATGATATCGGTCAAAAAATGCACGATTTCCACTTGCGATAGCCTATGCGAATCATTTACATTGCACCTATGGGCTATCAAAGAGGTGATGGGAATGTACGTATGCATTTGCAAGGGCGTATCTGACCACAAGATCCGCGCCACCGTCGAAGACGGGGCTCGGAGCTGGCGCGAGGTGCAGGGCGAGACCGGCTGCGCGACCCAGTGTGGCAAGTGTGCCACTGTAGCCAAGGCCATCACCAGTGATGCCATTCGGTCGGAAATGACGGCTTCGGCAGCCGATCTGGCCTATGCCGTCTAGTCCGAACATTCCCGTGTAGAGCGCCATCGCTTCCGGCTTCGATGCCAATCGCTATCATTATTGTTGACCTTTCTCCAAGCTCTTGTCGCTGTTGGACTTTTTAGTCATTGTGGCTAATACTGACTAGTCCCCGAATCCTGACGAGACTGGAGAAGTGTGATGAAAGGCGATGCCAAGGTTATCGAATACCTCAACAAGGCTCTGGGCAACGAGCTGGTGGCCATCAACCAGTATTTCCTGCATGCCAAGATGTACAAGGACTGGGGTCTCAAGGCGCTGGCCAAGTGGGAGTACGACGAGTCCATCGAGGAGATGAACCACGCCGACAAGCTGATCGAGCGCATCCTGTTTCTCGAGGGCCTACCCAACCTGCAGGATCTTGGCAAGCTGCACATCGGTGAAAATGTGCGTGAGATGCTCGAGAGCGACCTGAAGATCGAGCATGAGGCCGCCAGGACTACATCGACGCCATCGCTTACTGCGAGCAGGTCAAGGACTACGTGAGCCGCGACCTCTTCCGTCATATCCTCGCCGACGAGGAAGACCACATCGATCACATCGAGACCGAACTCGGCCTGATCGACAAGGTGGGCATCGAAAACTACCTGCTCAAGCAGATGCAGGAAGCCGGCGACGAGTAACCCGCCAGCCTTCGCCTGAAGCCTGCAATAGATCCACACCGCGCCCATGAGGCGCCGGTGGCGTTTATGGCCTCCGTGACACTTGGCAACCTCCGGCAATGATCTACGCTGGTGCATGTGGGTGTGCAAATCGTTACATACCGCACCAGACTGTTGTACTTGCCGCCCGCTCCTGCCAGCGAGTGCGCTCACTGCAGGGGCCTTCGCCAGTACCAAGAATATTGGCAGGAAAACTGCATACAATAATCATAACCAGAACCCGCGAGGCAGCCTTGATGAATCATTACCTTACCCGCTCCACCAGCCTGCTGGTCGGTGCACTCGGCCTGACACTGGTCGGGGCGTCGCTGGCCCAGGCCGACGAGACCCGCATTCGTTTCCAGCTCGACTGGCGCTTCGAGGGCCCTTCCGCCCCCTTCCTGATGGCCGTGGAGCGCGGCTATTTCGCCGAGGAGGGCCTCAATGTCCAGATCGATTCCGGCAGCGGCTCTGCAGGCGCCATCAACCGGGTTGCCTCCGGCGCCTACGAGATGGGCTTCGGCGATCTCAACGCCCTGGTGGAGTTTCTTGCCGAGAATCCGGATGGACCAGGCATCCAGGGGGTCTATGTGGTGTATGACGGCAGCCCGGCCTCGGTCTTCGCACGCAAGGATCGCGACATCGAGTCTCCCGCGGACCTCGCCGGCAAGTCCATTGCCGCGCCGGCTTTCGATACCGGCTACCGGGCCTGGGGGATCTTCGCTGCGGCCAACGACCTCGATGCCGACGACGTCGAGTGGCAGAATGTCGATCCGACCCTGCGCGAAACCCTGCTGGTACGCGGCGATGTGGATGCGATCACCGGGTTCTACTTCACCAGCCTGCTCAATCTGGAAGGGCGAGGAATGGGTGAGGAGGAGCTCACCATCATGCCGTTCCCGGAGTACGGGGTGCCGCTCTATGGCAATGCGATCATCGCCAGCGAGGCCTTCTCCGAGGAGAATCCGGAAGCCGTCGAGGGCTTCCTGCGCGCCTTCAATCGCGCCCTCGAGGAGACCCTGGCCGACCCGGATGGCGCCATCGACTATGTCCACAACCGCGACTCGCTGATCGACCGGGAGATGGAGACACGGCGCCTCAGGCTTGCCATCGACAGCGTGATCGACACCGAGGATGCCCGTGCCAACGGAGCCGGTGCGGTGGACGAGGAGCGTCTGCGCAACGCCATTCAACTGGTGGCCGATGCCTATGAGCTGCCGTCGGTGCCCGACACAGAGCGTGTCTTTACCTCGCGCTTCCTGCCTCCCCAGGACGAACGGATGATCTTTGCCGATCGGGCGGAGTAGCGGCATGGCGGAAGCATCCCTGGAGCAACCCGCCGACGCACCCTTCGTCGCCTTCGATCAGGTGAGCCTGGCCTATGATGATTCGGGCAACGCCATCGAAGACATCTCGCTGACCATCGAGGAGGGGGAGTTCGTCGCCTTCGTTGGTCCCAGCGGCTGCGGCAAGTCGACCTTCATGAAGCTGTGTACCGGGCTGCACGGCCCCACCGCCGGCCAGGTGAGGGTCGATGGCGCGCCGGTGGGTGGTCCGCTGAAGATATCGGGCATGGCCTTCCAGAATGCCAATCTGCTGCCCTGGCGTACCACCCTGGACAACGTCCTGCTGCCGCTGGAGATCGTCAAGCCCTACCGCTCGCAATTCCGCAAGCGGCGGGCCGAGTTTGTCGGTTGGGCCCGGGACCTGCTGCGCACCGTGGGTCTAGAGGGCTACGAGGACCAGTTTCCCTGGCAGCTCTCCGGCGGCATGCAGCAGCGGGCGTCGATCTGCCGGGCGCTGATCCACCGCCCGCGGCTGCTGATGCTCGATGAGCCTTTCGCTGCCCTGGACGCCTTCACCCGCGAGGAGCTCTGGTGCGTGCTGCGCGACCTCTGGGAAGCCCAGCGCTTCACCGTGGTGCTGGTGACCCATGACCTCCGCGAGGCGGCCTTCCTGGCCGATACCGTCTACGTGATGAGCCGGAGGCCGGGCCGTATCATCGAGCGGCGCACCATCGATCTGCCACGCCCCCGTGAACTGGCGATCACCTATGAGGAGCCGTTCACCGGCCTGGTGCAGAGCCTGCGCAAGCAGATCGGCGAGATCCGCGGGACCTGATCGAGGACGAGACATGCAACTGAGTGACAAGAGCCGCCAGCGGATCGCACCCTGGGCGGCGGTGGTGATCCTTGTACTGATCTGGGAAGCCACGGTACGCCTGCTCGACGTACCGGAGTTTATCTTTCCCAGTGCCTGGGCCACGGCCCAGGCATTGGTGACCTACGCCGGCCCCATCGGCATGCACTCCTGGCAGACCTTCTGGACCACCATGGTGGGCTTTGGCATCGGGGTGGCCGTGGGTCTGCTGCTGGGCTTCATCATCGGCTCGTCGAAGTTTCTCTACCATGCCTGCTATCCGCTGCTGGTGGGTTTCAACGCCATACCCAAGGTCGCCTTCGTGCCGATCCTGGTGGTGTGGTTCGGCATCGGCTCGGTACCGGCGATCCTTACCGCCTTTCTGATCTGCTTCTTCCCCATCGTGGTCAACGTGGCCACCGGGCTTGCCACCCTGGAGCCGGAAATGGAGGACGTGCTACGGGTGCTGGGGGCAAAGCGTCTCGACGTACTGCTCAAGGTGGGCATGCCGCGCTCGTTGCCTTACTTCTTCGCCTCGCTGAAAGTGGCCATCACCCTGGCCTTCGTCGGCACCGTGGTGTCCGAAACGGTGGCCTCCAATCAAGGTATCGGTTACCTGATGATGAGTGCCGGCTCGCAGATGCGCATGGGGCTGGTCTTCGCCGGGCTTATCGTGATCAGCGCCATGGCGATGGTGATGTATGAGTTGTTTGCGGTGCTGGAGAAGCGGATGACGGGGTGGGCTCACCGCGGCCAACGCTAGGGAAGCACTGCACAAATGCCTACACGAGTGAATCGCTGCGTTGCGCGGTGCCGAAGCGTCGGACCGTCGGATCCTCACATATACCCCATTTGCTCCGGTTGACTCGAAACCTTCGGTTTCTCGCTCCTTCGGAGCCATCCTGCGGATGTTTGTCGCTTCGCTCGGTTCTGTGCTCCGTGCGCCTTGCGACCCACAGGGATGTGGGAAGTGCGTTGATTCGTAGGGAACGAATCTAGCCGCTTCATCTCGCTCGGCAATTTGTGCAGCGCTTCCTTAGGAAGGAGGGTTAGAAGGCCTTTTCGAGGTCGAAGCGCGGCACCGGTTCCCCTTGCACCTCGACGGTCTCGGTGAACATGGCTAGCGGCCGCACCCACAGGCCGTATTCGCCGTAGAGGGCGCGATAGACCACCAGGGGTTCCTCGGTTTCGCTGTGATGGGCGACGCCCAGCACCTCGTAGCGGTTGCCCTTGTAGTGGCTGTAGATGCCGGGAACGGGGTAGGGAGTAGTCATCGGGGGCTCCGTGCAGTGAGGCGGGGTTGGAAGGGTTACTCGCCGGGTGCGGCGGCTTGTCGGGCGAGCCTGGCCAGCACCCGCGAGACGGCAGCGAAACCGAAGCTGCCGGTGACGAAGGTGGCGGCGCCGAAGCCCGAGGCGCAGTCGAGTCGCGTCGACTCGCCGGTTCCCGGCTTCTGGAAGCACACCTCGCCATCGCTGCCCGGATAGACCAGTTGCTCGTCGGAATAGACGCACTCCACCGAGAAGCGGCGCTTGGGGTTGCGCGAGAAGCCGAAGTCACGGCGCAGGCGTGCGCGAACCTTGGCCAGCAGGGGGTCGTGCTCGGTACGGCTCAGATCCGCTATGCGGATACGGGTCGGGTCGGTCTGGCCGCCGGCGGCGCCGGTCACCGTGATAGGCAGCTTGCGCCGCTTGCACCAGGCGATCAGGGCGGCCTTGGCCAGCACGCTGTCGATGGCGTCCACCACATGGTCGGCATCCTGGGGCATGCGTTCGGCCAGGTTGGCAGGAGTGACGAAGGCGGCATCCGCCACTACCTGGATACCCGGCTGTATCGCCCGGCAGCGCTCGGCCAGGACCTCCACCTTGGGGCGGCCGATGGTGCCGTCCAGGGCATGTAGCTGGCGATTGACGTTGGAGACACAGACGTCGTCCAGGTCGATCAGCGTAAGCTTGCCGATTCCCGAGCGGGCGAGTGCCTCCACCGCCCAACTGCCCACGCCGCCGACGCCAACCACCACCACGTGGGCGGTGCGAAAGCGCTCGACGGCACGGCTGCCATAGAGCCGGCGGATGCCGCCGAAACGGAGATCGTGGTCATGCTGTGAGGCGGGGTCGCCATGGCTCGAGAATGGGGCTGTCATGATAGGTGTTTCGGACTCCCGGTCAGGCAGTGGGTTCGGGATGCAGGTAGCTGCGGCTGGCGTTGTTCACCGGCAGGTGGCCGCCCCAGCCGAAGCGCTCGAACAGGGCCGACATGGGGGCGTCCAGTGCGCAGCTCAAGGTCAGCCGATACGGCTCGAACGGATGATCGAAGGTCAGGCCCACGGCGGCCAGCAGCAGACGCGGGCACGCCAGCTGCTCCTTGAAGAAGCGGTTGTGGTTGCCCTTGCCGTGCTTGGCGTCGCCGATGATGGGGTAGCCCCGCTGTGCCAGGTGGCGGCGGATCTGGTGGCGGCGCCCGGTCACGGGCGATGCCTGCATCAGTGAGTAGCGGCTCTGTGGATAGCGGTCCACCTGCACCGGCAACTCGACGCTGTCGAGCCGCCTCACGTCGGTCATCGCCTCCATGGCCGGCATTTCCGCCTTGGGGCGGCTGCCGTCCTCCTCCCGCAGCGCATAGTCGAGCCGTTCATGCTCGGGGCCGACACCGCGAACTACCGCCAGGTAGCGCTTGGCGACCCGGCGCTCGCTAAAGGCCTCCGCCAGCCGGGTTGCCGCGGCCGTCGACAGGGCGAAGACCATCGCCCCTGAGGTGGGGCGGTCCAGGCGATGCACCGGGTAGACCCGCTGGCCGAGCTGGTCGCGCAGGCGCTGCAGCAGGAATTCGCGCTCGCCCCTGGCCAGGGCCGTGCGGTGCACCAGCAGGCCCGCAGGCTTGTGCACGGCGACCAGGTGCGCGTCCTGGTGGAGAATCGTCAACGCTTCCGACATGTCAGCCTGGCTCGTGGAACGGGGTCGTCATTGTCGCTGCCCTGCCGGGCGTTGTCACCTCGATGTCCGGACCGCCGCCCATGCCGTCATTCGCTATCCTGGCAGTTGCCCCGTTGAAGGATGCCGTGGGCGATGCGCTCGATGCCCTGGCGATAGGCGGCCTGGCGGTAGGAGGTCGCCTCCTGCTCGGCCCGCTCCAGCACCAGCCGGCCCTGGCTTTCGATCCGTTCCGCCAGTCGCCCGTTGACGGTCTCCTCAGGCCAGCGCTCGCCGGTGCGGTTCTGCACCCACTCGTAGTAGCTGACGATGACGCCGCCGGTATTGGCCAGCACGTCGGGCAGGACCGGGACGCCGCGCTCGACGAGCGCCGCCTCGGCCTTGCTGGAAACGGGCCCATTGGCGATCTCGAGCAGGGCCTTGGCCTTTACCTGGTCCACATTGTCTTCTCGAATCTGGTCCTCGAGGGCGGCGAGTACCAGTACGTCGACATCCAGGGCCAACAGCTCGTCCCGGTCGAGGTGCTCGACATCCTCGGCGATGCAGACCGAATCGTCGCAGTAGACGAGATCGTGCAGCCGCTGGTTCCTGGTCTTCTGCTGCATGATCGGTTCCGGATCCAGCCCTTCTTCGCTGCAGATGGCGCCACCCGAGTCGGAGAGGGCGACGATGCGATAGCCTCGTTCGTGAGCCAGGCGGGCAAAATGGTAGGCGGCGTTGCCGAAGCCCTGGATGGCCAGCGTGGTCTCCTCCGGCTTGCGCTGTTCACGCTTGGCCCACAGGTCCAGCACGTGCAGGGCGCCGCGCCCGGTGGCCGTCACCCGGCCATGAGAGCCGCCAAGGGCAGGTGGCTTGCCGGTAATGGCGGCAGGCTCCTTGCCGCGTACGAGATGGTCGTACTCATCGGCCATCCAGCCCATCACCGTGGCGTTGGTATTCACGTCCGGCGCGGGGATGTCACGGCGGGGGCCCATCACATCGGCAATGGCGCGAATGTAGCCCCGGGCGAGCCGCTCCAGCTCTAGGCGGGAGAGCCGCTTGGGGTCAACCTTGACCCCGCCCTTGCCTCCGCCATAGGGCAAGTCGACGACGGCGCACTTCACCGCCATCCAGAAGCTCAGCGTGGTGACCTCCAACTGATCGACGTCGGGGTGGAAGCGAATCCCACCCTTGGCAGGACCCAGAGTGGTGTCATAGTGCACTCGCCAGCCTGGAAAGACGCGCAGCCGCCCATCGTCCATGCGCACCGATACGCTTACCTGTAGCGACAGGTCTGGCTGCATAAGGCGCTCGATGACATCGTCGTGTACGTCGAGTGCGGCGAAGACGTCTTCCAGGCGCGAACGGGCATCATCGAAGAGATTGGCATGATCCATTTGCCGTGACATCGTCATCCTCCATTGGAGCGGTTAGTGGCCGATATCAAGAAAGCGTAGCAGCCAACCCGTCTCCCAGGAGGTTCAGGCAATCGTCATTGTCGCGTGCGGCTATTCGGCGCTCAGTCTCAGCACATAGGTGCCGATGTCACTGTTGTTGAAGGCGCGCGCGACGGCGCGGTATTCCCCAGGCTCCAGGTGGGCCTCGATACGAGCGTCAAGATTGTTGCCGCCATCGTCATCGCTCAGAAACACTCCCTCTCCCTCCAGTTCCAGGAAGGCGTCCAGCTCTCTGGACATCATGTCCAGGCGGTAGGTGCCGGCTTCATCCAGGTGAAAGAGGTAGGCGTCCCGGGCTCCCGCTTCGAGCCTGGCTTCGATGGACTGGCCGACGGCCAGTTGGCCATCTTCGGGCAGCTCGTCGAGCTCCACTGCGGAGGCCTTGAGTTCGAACAGGCCGCTGCCGCTGAAGCTGTGGCTACGGGCGGTAACGGTGTAGCTGCCCGGCCTCAGGTTGTAGCGGATACGCGCATTGAGCCCTTCTCCGCCGTCGTCGTCGCTGGTGAAGACGTCCTCGCCGCGTAGCTCGAGAAAGGCATCGAAGTCATCGGAGAGCATATCGATGGTGACCAAGGCAGGCGATTCGAGGGCCAGTTGGTACTCCAGCGCATCGCCGTTGAGCCAGCCATGCAGCGGCTCATCGATGGCCAGCTGGCCGCTGTTGCGCAGGGAGGCTCCGTCGGCGAGCTCATGGGGCTCGACGGCGAGGGTGTAGAGGCCGCTTTCCTGGCCATAGGCACTGCGGGCAGTAAGCTGATATTCACCCGGTTCGAGAAAATCGGCGATGCGGGCATCCAGGTTGCCGGCGCTATCATCGTCTTCGCGGTGGTAGCCATGGGGGCCTTCCAGCACCAGGTAGGCATCCACATCGCTGGAGCGCATTTCGATCTGGTATAGCCCACTCTCCTCAACCGTCAGGGTGTAGTGATCCGGCCCATCTTGCAGCCAGCCATCGACACCTGACGGTACACTCAGGGTGTCGCTGATGGTGAGCTCCATGCTGCGGCTGGACACGCTGAAGGGGCCATAGCTGTGCTGGTCGTTACCACTCACGACCAGGGTGTAGTCACCGCTCTCGTCGATGCGGCGGCGCAGCGTCGGTGTCCGGTCAGGCTCATAATAGGCAGTGGGGGCGTAGGTGGATGCCAGTAGCTGCTCTTCAGCGTCATATAGCGACAGTGCTCCCAACAGGGGCCCGCCGAGCTCGATCTCGACCAGCGCACCCTCTTCGAGCGGCAGCACAAAGCGGTTGAAGCGGCTGCCATCCTTGCCATTGAGAGCACTCTGCGAGGTGATCTCGCCACGGTGGCGTTCGCCCAGTTGTATCAGCTCGTAGGCGGTCATGACGCTATCGTCAGCCGCCGTTTCGGTGGGAGTGGCGGCAGCCGGCAATTGCCAGCCGACGATCAAACCGACGGCTGCGCCGCCCAGGGCGATCAGGAAAAGGGGGGTGGCACGGTTGGCCATGGAAGCATCCTTGTTCGATGGCGAGCATCGTTAGATGGGTGACGCCCGGAAGGACGGGCGACGATTACATTGCGTAACCATTATACGGTGCTTCTAGCGTTGAGAGGCAGTGGGAGAGCACCTGCCGGTTGAAGTGAGTCCGGTGACCCCCACCCTCTCAGTATGGCGGGAAAATCCCAGCCAACCGTTCTACCAACCGCTTTACCAACCAACAGGAGCCATCATGTCTTCAACCGTCTTGATCACCGGTGCCAATCGCGGTGTCGGCCTGGCACTGGCCCGTCACTATCATGGCAAGGCTGGCAGGTAATCGGGGTCTGTCGCCAGACTTCCGCCGAGCTGGATGAAGTGGCCAGCCGGGTGGTGAAAGGTATCGATGTGACCCGTGCCGATGATGTGGCCCGGCTCGCCGGGGAAATGAAAGGCCAGCGGCTCGACCTGCTGATCAACAATGCCGGCCTGCTGCGCGACGAGTCCCTTGGCGAGCTGAACTTCGACACCATTCGCGAACAGATGGAGATCAACGCCTACGCCCCCCTTGCGATCGTCGAGGCGCTGCTCGACAACCTGGGGGAGGGCAGCAAGATTGCCAATATCACCAGTCGCATGGGCTCGATCGCCGATAACGACTCCGGCGGCCGTTACGGCTACCGCGCCTCCAAGGCGGCGCTCAACGCCTTCGGCAAGTCGTTGGCCATGGACCTGGCGCCCCGAGGAATATCGGTCATTCAGCTCCACCCCGGTTTCGTGAAGACCCGCATGGTTAACTTCGGTGGCCTGATATCGCCGGAAGAGGCCGCCGCCGGCATCGCGGCGCGCATCGAGGCACTGACCCTGGAGGCCACCGGCACCTTCTGGCACAGCAACGGAGAGCCACTGCCCTGGTAAATTGCGTCAGGTGGCAGCAGGGCGGCCGAGGGGTGGCGGTGGTCGCCAGGGTTGCAGTGCCGCCTGAACGGGCGAACCGAGGCCTGGGAAACTGTCGGACGAATAGTGCATGTGACTTGAGGCCGGAGGGGTAACCTGCTAGATTATTTGTGATAATAGTTATCATTAGCAAGAGGCATCGAGTCGCATGCACCCGTTTGACGGTTCGCCCCGCGGCATGGCGCCGGGCCATGAGGTTCACACCGATGGCCGCGAAAAGAGCAGAGAGATCAACAGCCGCGACCTGCTTGGGCCCAACGACGAGCTGGTCATTCATCACCAAGGGAGGCGCTACACGCTTCGCCGTACCCGCCTGGGCAAGCTGATCCTCACCACCTGACATACCGTTTGATACCCCGCCAGCCAGGCCGCGGCAACGCCGCACCCAGCCAGCCGATAACCCTGACTCTTTCCAGGAAACGTCTGGCCAATGAAACGCACACTCTCAATCGGTACCTTGCTTGTCCTGATGCTGCCGCCGGCGGCGCAGGGCGGCGAGACCGCCGGTGCCGCACCGGCACTCGATGCCCTGACCGTCACCGGCACACGCGTACCCACCGACCTGTCACGGGCACCGCTGATCGTCGATGTGATCGACCGCCATGACCCGACGCTCTCCACGGCGAGCCGTATGGAAGACGTGCTTAGCCAGCAGCCGGGCCTGCACGTGGCCGGCCAGGGGCGGCGCAGCGGGCAGACATTGAGCCTGCGTGGCTTCGGTCGCAGCGGTGTGCTGGTGCGCCTCGATGGCGTTCGACAGGATATTTCCACCGGCCATATTGGCAATTTCTTCGTCGACCCGGCGCTGCTCCGCGAAGTGCAGATTGCCCGCGGCGCCCTGTCGAGTCTTTACGGCAGCAATGCCATGGGGGGAGTGGTCAGTTTCGAGACGGTGGATGCCGCCGACCTGCTGCGGCCGGGTGAATCCCGGGGCGCTCGACTCGCCATCGGTGGCGCCACGGCTAGCGACGAAGTGGGGGGAACACTCAGCCTCTTCGGCCGACGCGACACAACCCAGGGCGAGGTGGATGGCCTGCTGGCGGTGGGGCGCAGCGAGTCGGGCGATATTCGCCGGGCAGGCGGCGACGAGGCACCCGACGATGCGCGGCTGCACAGCCTGCTGGCCAAGGGCGGCTGGGAACCTTCGCCGACGCAGCGTCTCTTCGTCAGTTGGCAGCACTATGACGAAGACGCGACACAGCCCGCCAACCCGCAACAGCTGGGGTTTGACGAGAGTAACCCGCTGCGCGATCGCACCGTAACCAGCGACAACCTGCAGCTGGGCCATCGCTGGCAGCCGACTGTTGCCACTGAAGTGATCTCACGCTTGACGCTGAGCCGTCAGGAGATCGACGAACCGGCGGCCAACCGTTCCCTGGAGCGTATCGGCGCCCAGAGCGACGGCTACCACGTGCTCGACCACGGCTGGCTATCGCAGACGCTGGCCTTCGGCGTCGAAGTGGAGCAGGCCCGGCAGGTGCCGGACGGTGCGGCCAACGGTTTTCCGCGTGCCGATATCGAGACCCAGGCCTTCTATCTGGACAACACGCTGACGGTCGGCCACTTCCTCGCCGATGGCGGGGCAGGGGAGCTCGACCTGGGATTGGGTGCACGCTACGACCGCTATGACGCCGAAGGCCGGGAGAGTCGCAACAGCACCGAGAATCGCGTATCGCCGCGGGTGCGGCTGGGCTGGCGGCCCACCGAGAGTCTGATGCTCTACAGCGGCTATGCCGAAGCCTTCCGGGCTCCCGGCCTCTCGGAGCTCTACGCCAGCGAGCGCCATTTCGCCGGCTTCTGTCCCTCGCCGTTCTTCTGTTTCCCCGACAACTTCTGGGTGCCCAATCCAGATCTTCAGCCGGAAACCAGCCGAACCCATGAGAGCGGGTTCTCCTGGCGGGCCGGCGACTGGGGAGTGCGGGCGAGCTACTTCGACACCCGTGCCGATGACTTCATCGACACCACCGTCGACATTATGGCCGGCACCACCCAGGCCACCAATGTCAGTCGTGCCCAGCTATGGGGCTTCGATGCCCGCCTCGAATGGCAGCCGTCGGCGTTGCCGCAGCTGCGCGCCTTTGCCGGTCTGGCCGAAGTGTCCGGCAAGGACCGCGACAGCGACGAGCCCCTGGGGCAGACGACCCCGCTGGAGGGCACCCTGGGTGCCGACGTGGCAGTGCCCGGGCACGACCTGATGCTGGGCTGGCGCGCCCGCTTCGCCGAGTCCTTCGACAAGCGGGGCAGCGACGAGGCCCTGCCCGGCTATGGGCTCCATGACCTGCAACTGGCCTGGCAGATCACACCGTCTCTGGATACGGCGATGCGCCTGCGCAATGTGACGGACAAGGTCTGGTATCGACCGATGGCAGTCTCGGTGACGGGCGCAGCCTGTTCGCCACCCTCAATCTGCAGTGGTAACCCTGGAGGACCCCATGACAACCCTCACTTCACGCCAACGTGCCATTCTGGAAGCCTTCGATGCGGCGCGCGAGGCGCAGCCGCGACTCCCCGCCATCAGCATCGCCGAGCGCCTGTCGATCAGCGAAGGGGAGCTGCAGGCGGCACGCCTCGGACGCGATGTCTGGAGCCTGCCGCTGACGCCCCGCGACCTGGCGTCACGAATGCACAAGCTGGGACGCGTCAAGGCGCTGACCCGATCGAGGCTGGCGGTACTGGAGCAGGAGGGCGTCTACCCACGACTGGGCGGTGGCGGACCTCACATGGGGCTGATGCTGGCCCCCGGTGGCCTGGACCTGCGCCTGCTCTTCAGCCAGTGGCACTGGACCTGCCTGATTCGCGACGTGCTGCCCGTCGGGAAAGGCGACGCGACGGTGCGCTGGAGCCTGCAGGTCTTCAACCGTCATGGTCGTGCCTTGCATAAGTGTTTTGCGCTCGACGAGGAGCCGACGCCAGCCTGGCAGGCGCTCGCCAAGGCGGGCAACGTCGTGCCGCCGGCCTTTACCCAGAGCATGCCCCGTGAAGAGCGGCCGTTGCCACAGGTTCCCGAGCTGGCCGCCGAGTGGGCGGCGATGAGCGATGTGCACCAGTTCTTCGGCCTGCTTCGACGACATGGGCTGGAGCGGCGCGAGGCGAATGAGCTGATGGAAGGGCACTTCACCCGATCACTGCCGCCCCGCGCCGCGGAGGATGTGCTGTGGCGAGCGGCCGAGCAGCGCCTGCCGATGATGCTGTTCGTGGCAAGCCCGGGGTGCGTGCAGATCCGCACCGGCCAACTGGTGATGCCCGAGCGTCGTGGTGATTGGCTCAACCTCTTCGGCCACCGTTTCACGCTGCACCTCGACGTCATGGCCATCACCCATGTCTGGCGGGTCTTCAAGCCCAATCGCGACGGTGGCGTCACCAGCCTGGAGGCCTTCGATGCCGAAGGAGAGCTGGTGCTGCAGCTCTATGCCGAGCGGCAGGAGGGACGGCCCGAGCGGCCCACCTGGCGGCGCCTGCTGGAGGGCTGCCAGACGCAGGAGGCGGTGGCATGACAGCCTCCTATGTGCTGGCCCTGCTGCTCTGGCTGGCTGTCATGCTCCCCGGCCAGGCCTTGGCTGGTGAGGAGCGGCTGGTGGTACTGGGCGGCGATATCGCCGAAACGGTGGCGGCGCTGGGTGCGGAGGAGCGGCTGGTTGCACGGGACGATACCAGCCTCTACCCCGACAGCGTGGCGGCGTTGCCGTCGGTGGGTTACCTGCGGCGTCTCTCGGCGGAAAGCGTGCTGTCGCTGCGGCCTGACCGGGTCCTGGCCAGCCGCTATGCGGGGCCCGACGAGGTACTGCAGCAGCTGGCCGCCGTGGGCGTGACGGTGGACAGGATTACGGCACCTTCCAGCCTGGCGGCGATACCCGACAAGGTGAGCGAAGTGGCGGCGGCACTGGGGCGGGAGACGCAGGGTCGGACGCTGGTTGCCGAGCTGCAGGAGGCGCTCGACAGGCTGGCCGGACTGACACCGCTGCCGGAGGCCGGCGCCATGTTTATCCTCAACCACAGCGGCACGACCCCTCTGGTGGCGGGGAAAGGGACGGCTGCGGCAACGGCCATGGCGGCGGTGGGGCTGCATAACGCTTTCGAGGTGATGACGGGGTATCGCCCCGTGAGCGGCGAGGCGCTGGTGCGCCATGGCCCGGAGGTCGTGCTGATTTCCCGCCACGGGCTGGATGCGATGGGCGGCGAGGCGGCGCTGTGGCAGCTGCCGGGGCTTGCCATGACCCCGGCGGGCCGCGATCGCTGCCTGATCGTGATCGATGACCAGGCCATGCTGGGCTTCGGTCCGCGTACGCCGGGGCTGTTGCTGGAACTGCGCGGGACCCTGGAGGAGTTGTTGCTGTCAGCGTCGCGGAATTCGCACCAGGGAGGGGGCGTCGCATGGATATGATCCTGTCGGGCCGCAACAGCCTGGCTCCTCGGCAACCCTGGCGCCATGCCAGGGTGCTGATGGGGATGGCCGCGGCGCTGCTGCTGGCGCTGCTGTGGAGCGCCGCTTCCGGCGTGCTGGGGCTGTCTCCGCTGGCCCTCCTGTCGGGACAGGTGGACGAGCTGGGCTTTCGGGTCTGGTGGCAGCTGCGTCTGCCACGGTTGCTGTTGGGTGTGCTGGTAGGCGCCATGCTGGCCGGCAGCGGTGCGGCGATGCAGGGCCTGTTTCGCAACCCACTGGCGGATCCGACCTTGCTGGGGCTTGCCAGTGGTGCAGGCCTCGCCGTGGCCATCTGGATCGTGCTCTTTCAGGGCAGCGGTCCGGCCGCGCTCTACGGCCAGTTCCTGGCCGGTTTCCTGGGCGCACTGGCTGTCTGTGTGGTGGTTTTCGGCCTGGCCGGGCGCCACGGCGGCAGCGCCGCCGTCTTCACGCTGCTGCTGGCGGGCCTGGCGATCAATACCCTGGCCGGTGCCGGCGGCGGCCTGCTGGCCTTCATTGCCAGCGACGAGCAACTGCGACAGCTCAGCCTGTGGGGCATGGGCAGCCTGTCCCACGCCCTGTGGAGCGCGGCACTGGCAGCCTGCCTGCTGGTGCCACCGGCGCTCTTTCTGCTGTTGCGCAGCGCCCGGGGGCTGGACCTGTTGCAGTTGGGTGAGGCGACGGCCCATGCCGCCGGGCTGGATGCACCACGGCTCAAGCGTCACGTGGTGGTGGCAACCTCCCTGGGCGTCGGCCTGTGCGTGGCCCTGACCGGTATCATCGGTTTCCTGGGCCTGCTCGTGCCCCATTGCCTTCGGCTTTGGCTGGGGCCGGGGCACCGCCTGCTGCTGCCGGCCTCGATGCTGGGTGGCGCGCTGCTGCTGGTGGTGGCCGATACCCTGGCACGGACCCTGGCCATGCCGGCCGAGATCCCGGTCGGTCTGCTGACCAGCCTGCTGGGTGGCCCCTATTTCCTCTACCTGTTGCTGCGGCGGAGCCCGAGATGCTGATGCTGGACCAGGCGGGGTTCATCGACCCGCCCCACCTGTCACCGATCCATGGCGCTATCCTCCCCGGCGAACTGCTCGCATCGTGGGCCCCAACGGCGCCGGCAAGAGCACCCTGCTTTCGCTGCTCTCGGGGTTTCGTGCCCCGCAGTTGGGTACGGTAACGCTGGATGGACGATCACTCGAGGCGTGGACGCCGGCAACCCTGGCCTGCCGTCGCGCACTGGTGGCGCAGCAGGAACCGCCGGGCTTCGACTGGACGGTTCGCGACATGGTGGCCCTGGGCAGCGACCCCGAACCGGCACTGGTGGACCGGCTGATCGAGGAGATGGCGCTCGTCGAGCTGGCCGACCGCAGCGTATTGCGTCTCTCCGGCGGTGAGCGCCAGCGGGTGATGGTCGCCCGGGGACTTTGCCAGCTGATGGCCCGGCGACACGTCGGTGCGCCGGACGGGGGGCTGCTGCTGCTCGATGAGCCCACCAGTGCACTGGATATCGGCCAGCAGCAGCGGCTGATGCGTCGGCTGCGCTGGCTGGCACAGCAACATCACATGGCCATCGTCTGTGTGCTGCACGATCTCAACCTGGCGGGGACTTATGCCGACAGGGTCTGGCTGATGGATGCCGGCCAGCGTATCGCGGCAGGCCCGCCCGGGGAGGTGCTGCAGCCTGAGTGCCTCGCCCGGACCTACCGCGCGGAACTGCAGGCACTGGGTAGACCTGGGGGCGGCGCTTCCTGGTTGGCGCTGAAGCCTTGAGCCAGCGTGACGCTGCCGTATGCACCCGCCCCATCTGAACACACCCCCGGGCGGCCTGATGCGGCAGGGCATCGGCATAGCGCTGTGCCAGCTCGTCGGGTGGCGTCTCATGGGGGGGTGACGCCTGATCGCCTGGCTTCGCTGACGACGGTTGCTGGTCATTCATTGCCTTGCCCCCTTGTGAGTGCTGCTCTATGGCGGCGTTGTCAGGCGCATGGCCGGTCGATGAACCGGGGTTGAGGCGCTGTCCCCATCTGCCGGCACCTATCGTTTCAGTATCGTAGGGACTGGTTGAGACGCAACCGTTGGCAAGAATAGACCGATTGTGTGTAGGCTAACGGTTTCCTTGGTCAGGACTTGCGCCCATGCCGCCATCGTCCCCCGACCGTCCCTTGGCCTCCCCCGAATGGGGCGAGGGGCGGGTGGTGCTGCTGGCCGCTACCTGGGTACAGGTGCTGTGCAGCGCGGCAATGCTGCTGGTACCGACCCTGGCGCCACAGATCGCCGCCGCTTTCGGCGTGCCGACCGGATGGGTCGGGCTGCAGGTCAGCCTGCTCTACGGGGTGGCGATGCTCACCTCGCTGCAGTCGGCGGTGCTCGCCCGGCGGTTGGGCGGCTGTCGGGCCAGCCAGCTGGCCATCGCGCTGGTGATGGGGGGCTGCGCATTGGCCCTGATCGGCACCCCGCTGGCGCTGCTCGCCACCACCCTGATGCTGGGCCTTGCCTACGGCATCACCAGCCCCGCGGCGGCGGAGCTGCTCTCCCGCTTCACGCCCCCTGAACGGCGCAATCTCGTCTACTCCATCAAGCAGACCGGCGTGCCCCTGGGCGGCGTGCTGGCCGGACTGACGGCACCGCCGCTGGCGGCCTACTGGAACTGGCAGGCGGCCTTCCTCGCGGTGGGTGCGGCCAGCCTTGCCACCCTGCTGTTGCTCCAGCCGCGGCGTGGGCGTTGGGATGCCAGCCGAGATGCCAGCGTACGCATGCAGAGGGGCGGCAGCCTGGGCGTCCTGCGGCGCTACCGCGCCATGCGCTGGCTGGGCGCCACCGGTTTCTGCCTCTCCGCGGCTCAGCTCTCGCTGCTCAGCTTCGCGGTGGCCTTTATGGTCGAGGAGCTCTTGCTGAGTCTGGTCATGGCGGGGGCCGTGGTGTCGCTGGTGCATGTGGCCGGGGTATCGGGGCGCTTGGCCTGGGGCGCATTGGCCGACCGCATGGGGGGGAGTCTCCCGGTGTTGTTCGGCCTGGCTGGCGTCATCTCCGTACTCTTCTTTCTGCTGGCCGTGCTTGGCACCGTGGTGCTACCTGGGTGACGATTACCCTGATGGTGGTCGCCGGCGCCACGGCAGTGGGTTGGAACGGTGTGTATCTGGGCGAAGTGGCGCGGCGCTGCCAGCCCGGTGAGGTGGGTGAGGCCACGGCCGCCGTGCTGGTGCTGACCTATATGGGAGTGCTGGTGGGCCCGGCGCTGTTCAGCCTGATCGTGTGGCTCAGCGGCAGCTACGCCGTGGGTTTCCTGCTGCCCACGCTGACCGGTGCGCTGGCTGTCTTCTGCCTGTTGAACTGCGTGCGCAGCGATGCCGCGCCGCGCGCCGCCTGAGCAGCCGATTCACTCCACCAGGCTGGCCTCGCCCAGGATGCGCACGTCATGCTTTCCGCCTGGCCGCCCTGGCGCGCTATGCTGAAAGTGGCCGAGACACGTTGTATTGCGCCAGACCTCAAGGAGAATGCCCATGTTGGATCTGATTCCCCACCCGGCAGACCATGTCGTGGCGATGAAGGCAGGGGGTATCGTGACGGGCAGTGAGCTGCAGCACGCCATTGATGCCATCGAGGCCGCCAAGCGTGATCATCCTGTTATCAGCCTGGTGGTCGAGCTCGATAACCTGCGGCTGATGACGCCGACTGCCCTGCTCAAGGACATCGGTTATGGCCTGACTCAGCTCGGCGATCTCGATCACTACTACCGGGCCGCCGTGGTCACCGACCAGGCTTGGATCGAGCACCTCGCCCACCTGGAGGAGCGACTGTTCAAGGCGGTGGAGATCCGTACTTTCTCTCGCCGCGAACGCGCCGCTGCCATGGCCTGGGTCGCGAACTGCCCAGGGGCGCCCATGAGGATCCCGAAGAGGACGGCTATCACGGAGCCTGATCCTGCTCTGGTATCTTGGAACCAGACGCCAGTCGCCGCTCAGCTAGGCTTGTAGTGAAACAGGCACGCCACACGGGAGAAAAACGCCATGCTGGGTGCGATTGCCGGCGATATCATCGGTTCGGTGCACGAAGGCCGGGGCACCAAGCACCGGGACTTTCCGCTGTTCACGCCGCACAGCACCTTTACCGACGACACCGTGCTATGCATGGCGGTGGCGGAGGTGCTGCTGAACGGCGGTGATTTCGTCGATGCCTTCCACGACTACTTCCACCGCTATCCGGATGCGGGCTTCGGCGGCGGCTTCATGTGCTGGGCGGCGCGCCGGGACCGGCAACCCTACTTCAGCTGGGGCAACGGTTCGGCCATGCGGGCGCCGCCGGTGGGCTTTGCGGCCCGCTCGCTTGAAGAGGCA
Organism: Halomonas sp. BC04; assembly: GCF_000568385.1. Lineage (NCBI taxonomy): Bacteria > Pseudomonadati > Pseudomonadota > Gammaproteobacteria > Oceanospirillales > Halomonadaceae > Halomonas > Halomonas sp. BC04. Next base: position 6,803 of record NZ_AZQX01000143.1, on the reverse strand, counting down.
TTGGCACTGGCGACGCGCAGCGCCGAGGGGACCCACGATCATCCGAGGGCATCCGCGGGGCTCAGGCCGTGGCGACGGTGATCTTTCTGGCCCGCCAGGGCACCGACAAGGCCAGTCTGCGGGAGGAGGTGGAGGCGCGCTTCGGCTACGACCTCTCGCGCCGCCTGGACGAGATCCGTCCCGGTTACCGGTTCGATGTCTCCTGCCAGGGTTCGGTGCCGGAGTCGATCATCGCCTTCCTTGAGGCCGACAGCGTCGAGGCGGCGATCCGCAATGCCATCTCGCTGGGCGGCGACGCCGATACCCAGGCCTGCATGGCCGGTGCCATGGCCGAGGCCTACCACGGTGGCCTGCCCAAGGCGCTGCGCAGCGAGACCCTCGCCCGGCTGCCCGGCGACCTGCGCCGGGTGGTGGAAACCTTCACGGCACGCTTTCTTCTTGGCTGAGGGTGGGGCGGGAACCCTTCCGCCGCCTGCTGCGTCCCTGTGTCTGCCGGGCAAGACCCGGTGATTCGCAACCTGCAGAACACGGGAGGGTGTCATGATCATTGCACGCTGGTACTGTCAGGCCCGCTTCGGGCACAAGCAGGAGCTGCTTGCGAAGACCCGCGAGTGGTGGACCACCATCGGCCGCGAGATCGGTCAGACCGACTACACCATCACCACTGGCAGCATCGGCGCCGCCGAGTCGGTCGTCGCCGTGGACCTCCGGGTGGCGGACCTGGCCACCCTGAGCGCCCAGTGGGACAAGCTCGCCGAGCGCGCCGACCACCGGGAGTGGGGCAAGGCGATCGAGCCCCTGGTGGTCAGCGGCTCCACCCGCTGGGAGATCTACCGCGTGGTGGAGTGAGGTGGCCTAAACACCCATCGGCCGCAATGCAATATCCGGCCGGCCCTTCAGTCCGTGATCGGCAGCCGTTTGCGGCTGAATACGGTCAACGCCACCCGCAGCGCCGTGGTGGTGAAGATCGCCACGGCGCTCATGGTCATGCCAAGCCAAAACCTGGCCCCAGGGCGGGGCGAGATCGATGCCGTCCAGGGCCACGGTTTCACCAAAGCGCTTGTGCAGGCGGTCGATCTGCAGCGCAGGTGCCATGGGAACCTCCGCCAGATCACCCGCTTGTGGATCCAGGCGCTGATCGGGGCATGGTGGGCTATTGATCGAGCAGGGATAGTCGCTCCTCAAATGATGGCATGGCGTACCCGGGCGGAGACCCACTCCGAGGCCAGCACAGTGACGAAGATCATCAGGAAGATCACGCTCACCTGGTTCCAGGCGAGGCTGTTGATCGCCGAGTTGAGCTGCAGGCCGATGCCGCCGGCACCCACCAGGCCCAGCACCGTCGACTCGCGAATATTGATGTCCCAGCGGTAGACGCTGATGCCGGCGAAGGCGGGCATCACCTGGGGCAGCACGCCATAGCTCATGACCTGCATGCGCCCGGCCCCTGTGGCGCTGATCGCCTCGACAGGGGTGGGGTGGATCTCCTCGATGGTTTCATAGAGCAGCTTGCCGATAAAGCCGATCGAGCGCAGCGCGATGGCGATGATGCCGGCCAGTACGCCTGGGCCGAGGATGGTCACCAGCAGCATGGCCCAGATCAAGGAGTTGATCTAGCGTGACGAGACGATGACCGCCAGTGTAGCAATGCGCACCAGCGGATGTGGGGAGGTATTGCGTGCCGCCAGGAAGGCGACCGGAAAGGCCATGACGATACCCAGCAGGTACCCAGGGTGGCGATGTTGATCGTATCCCACATTGGCTTCCACAGCCGGTGGGCATAGCTCCACTGCGGTGGCAGCATGCGGCTGAGCAGGTCGCTGCCCTGGCGGCCGGCATCCCCGACGAACACCCACATGGTGTTGTCGGAGATCATCTTCCAGCACAGCATGAACAGCGAGATGCCGGCCAGCCAGGCCAGGTAGCCTAGCCACTGGGCGCGGGTGGTGCGTAGCCGCCAGATAGACGACCGTGCCGATAGCTAGCCCCAGCGCAGCTTCGGATCGGCGATGAAGGGGAGTCGCCGCCACTGGCCCTGGCTGGCGAGCGCCTGGCGACTCATCGGGCGCCTCCCTTGGCCAGGTTGGGGGCCAGGCTAGAAGTCAGGCGCGGGGTCAGCGGGGTCGCCTCCGCCGAAGACCGGGAAGGGATAGCGGCAGGGGACTCCTCCTCGGCGGCCTGGGTGTCCCAGTCCTCCTCGCCGTAGATGGTCGTGAGGTTCTCGGCGGTCAGTTCGCCGGGTGCGCCATCGAAGACGATTTCACCCGCCCGCAGGCCGACGATACGGTCGGCGAACTGGCGAGCCAGTGCCACATCGTGGATGTTGATGATAGCGGCTAGTTTGCGCTCGGCGCATAGCTCGCGAATCAAGCGCATGATCTGGCGCGATATCCCGAGTTCGAGGTCTCCGAGGTGAACGCCAGGTTGCGCCCGGTCAGGTCCTCGACGGTTTCGATGCCGCTGTCGGGATAGGTGATGATCTCCATCTCGTAGCCGAAGGAACCATCCTCGGCGGCCATCATGGTAAAGGGCACGAAGCCGGAGCAGTTGACCGCGATCGGGACGCCACCAGTATTGAAGCCGGCAAGTGCGGTACCCATCATGGTACGGGGCAGGGTGGCCAGGGGCCGGTTCTTGAGGACAGTCGCCTTGGTTGCAGTCGTCTTGGGTCGCATCGATCTCACCTGCTGAACGGGAATGAATGACAGGCGTCATCTTGGCGGCCGCTTGTGACGATGGCAGGTCAGGGGTGTGTCGATGGGATGAACATGAGACGACGCTTCTTTTAACCGGCCAGGTGAAGACTAGCCAGCGCAAACGCCCATCCGATGGCCGCCCCGGCGACGACGTCACTGATGTAATGCAGTCCCAGCCCTACCCGCGACAGGGCGATCAGCAGCGACAGCGGCACCAGGATCGGCAGCAGCCAGGGGGCATGCGCGGCGGTCAGTATGCAGAACATGACCGCGTGCATGGTATGGCCACTGGGGAAGCTGTAACGGTCGCGTGCCGGCTCGCCGCATTGAATGGCATTGACGAAGGTGATGAAGGGCCGCTCGCGGCACAAGCGGGTCTTGATCAGTCGGTAGATGACAAGGGCAACGAGGGCGGTAACGCTGTACTGGAGCAGGCGCCGGTTGCCCAGGCTTTCATGCAACAGCGGCTGGGCGGCGATCAACGCGACCCAGACCGGCCAGTCGCCGATCTTGCTGGCAATCCGCAGCGTGGTCAGCCAGGGGCGGTGGATGCTGAGCCGCGCAAAGCGCTGGCAGAGCTGCCACTCCAGCAGGTCGAGGCGTTCAAATACGGCAGGGGTGCGTGGGCGCATAGGGTGTCTCCCGGGCCTGTTCGAGGACTGATAGAAAGATGTCTGCGATGACCGGCCAGCGGCAGCCCAGGGCGCGCAGGCGTGCAGCCCGGCCGAGTCGCGCATAGCGGGCCGGCTGCTGGCAGAGTGCCGTTGCTGCTTCGCCTGCTGGAAGTGATCGGCGCGGGACGAACGAGCTGCTGCTCAATCTCGCGAACCGTCAGTTCCCGGCTCAGCTGTAGCAGGGTATGGGCAACGCCATTGATCTCGGGAAACCAGGTTTCGCTGATCAGACAGATACGCATGAGGCCCTCATCGTGCACTGGCCCCGCAGGGGCCTTGGCCTATGAGCATGTCGTCCTGATATGACATGCCAGCGACAAGGACATGATGATGGGATGACGCCGTGTTGCCCCACTACACCCTGGTCCACCATGGTCGGCTCGCGAAACGCGGCCAAATCCGCGAAGCTTGATCCTCAAGCTGCCCGGAGTCCGCCATGAAGCATTCCCCCGCCTATCGCCTTGCCGCCACCATACTGCACGGTTTCGACGAGTACCGTTCACGCTTCAAGGAGATCACCGCGGATGCCAGCCGGCGCTTCCGGGATGCCGCGTGGCGGGAGGCGCAGCAGGCCTCTGCGGAACGCATCGACCTCTACGACGAGAAGGTCGAGGAAACCCTCGACAGGCTCCAGCGTTCCTTCGCGGACGAGGATCTTACCCACTGCGAATGTTGGCGAGAGGCCAGGAATCACTACGCAGAGCTGATCAGTCAGCGTCTCGACTACGAGCTGGCCGAAACCTATTTCAATTCGATGTTCTGCTCGATTTTCCATCATCGCCATATCCGCAACGAGTGGATGTTCGTCTACAGCTCCCGGGATTCGGCGGCACACCACTCGGGCATCGAGCGCTGCCGGCGCCTGCCGGTGGAAGGGAAATGGGAGGAGGCGATCCGCTGGGCACTGGCGGAATCCCCCTTCGAAACACCTTTCGACAACCTGCAGCGCGATACCCGGCTGGCCGCCGAATTCCTGCGCGGCCACCTGCCAGCTGCCATTCTCGATGCACAGGATACCGAGGTCGAACTGCTCAAGAGCGTCTTCTACCGCAACAAGGGCGCCTATCTGGTAGGACGTATCCGGGGGGGCGGCGAGCAGGTCCCGTTGGTGCTGCCGGTGCTTCACGATGAGGGGCAAGGCCTGCACCTGGACACGGTGCTTATCGAGTCCGACGAGGTGTCGATCATCTTCTCCTTCACCCGCGCCTACTTCCAGGTGGAGGTGCAGGTGCCGGGTGAGTTCGTCGATTACCTGCAGGAGTTGATGCCCGACAAACCGGAGGGGGAGCTTTATGCCACCATCGGCTTCTTCAAGCATGGCAAGACGGAATTCTTCCGTGCGCTCAACCGGCAGGTTGCCAAGCGAGAGGATAAGTTCATCATCGCGCCCGGGGTGCGAGGCATGGTAATGGCGGTATTCGTGCTGCCGTCGTTTCGCACGGTGTTCAAGATCATCAAGGATCGCTTCGACCCTTCCAAGCAGATGAGTCGGGAGAACGTGCGCGAGAAGTACAGCCTGGTCAAGCGTCATGACAGGGTCGGGCGCATGGCCGATACCCAGGAGTTCTCCAATTTCATCGCCCGCAAGGATCACTTCGCGCCGGAGTGCCTGGAGGAGCTGCTTGCAGTGGCACCCTCCAACGTCCAGCTCAAGGGCGACAAGGTCACCATCAAGCACTGCTACACGGAGCGGATGATGACACCGCTCAACATCTACCTCGAGGAGTGCGATGAAGCCGAGATCCGGGCTGTACTCAAGGATTACGGCAACGCCATCAAGCAGATGGCGGCCGCCAACATCTTCCCGGGTGACATGCTGCTCAAGAACTTCGGCGTCACTCGCCATGGTCGAGTGATCTTCTACGACTATGACGAGGTCTGCTATCTCACCGAGTGCAACTTCCGGCACATTCCGGAGCCGATGTATCCCGAGCAGGAGCTCTCCGACGAACCCTGGTACTCGGTGGGGCCGAATGATATTTTCCCCGAGGAATTCGGTCCCTTCCTGTTTGCCGACATCCGGCTGCGCAAGCTCTTCTATGAACTGCACCCGGAGCTGCTCGACGCGGATTACTGGAAGGGATTGCAGCAGGCCATCCTGGATGGACGGGTGATCGACGTCTATCCCTACCGCAACAAGCAGCGCTTCGCCGGTAGCGAGGAGAATGGCCTGGTCTATTGAACTGATGTGCTTTCAGGCTCGCCACTTCAGTGGGTCCGGCAGGCAGCGACAATGATGAGGCAGAGTATGGCTGAGGACAGGCGCCCCCATCTGGTGGTCTTTACCGGTTCCGGCATCAGTGCCGAGAGCGGCATCCAGACCTTCCGGGCCAGCGACGGCCTTTGGGCCGACCACCCCATCGAACAGGTGGCCACCCCCGAAGCCTGGCGTCGTGACCCCCGGCGGGTGCTTGAATTCTATAATATCCGCCGGACCCAGGTGCGCCGGGCTCGGCCCAATGCCGCCCATAAGGCCCTGGCCGAGCTGGAAAAAAAGGGCTTCCGCGTCAGTATCATCACCCAGAATATCGATGACCTCCACGAGCGTGCCGGCTCCCGCAACGTGCTGCATCTGCATGGAGAGATACTCAAGGCGCGCTCAACGGTGGATGCCCGCATGCAGTATCGTCTGCCGCGTGGCGGCATCGAACTGGGCGATATCTGCGACAAGGGGAGCCAGCTTCGCCCCGACGTGGTGTGGTTCGGCGAGAGCGTGCCGCATTTTGCCGAGGCGTGTGAGATCGTCGGCGAAGCGGATCTGCTGCTGGTGGTCGGTACGTCGCTTGCCGTGATGCCGGCCGCATCGCTGCTGGAGCATGCCCCGCTGGACGCCCCCTGCGTGCTGGTGGACCCTGACGCCGAGAGGCTGTCACCCCCTGGCGTGGCGAGGTTCTGCCAGACGGCGGGAAAGGGGGTGCCTCAGCTGGTGCGTCAATGGAAGCGCGAAGGACGTCTTTGGATGCCGGAGACGCTGCTAGCAGCCTCTCCCTAAGCGGGGAGTCATGATAGAATGCCGCCCCTTTCAGCACCGCCAAAGGCTCTCATGTCGGACGATACGCCCAGCGATTTCAGCGATCGTGATCCCGCAACGGGGCATCCACGGCCGCCACGGCGAGAGTTCAAGGCGCGCGGGAGCTTCGTCGAGCGCTGCCCCGGCTGCAACCTGCCCCGCCTCAACTGCCTTTGTCCCTATCGGCGAACGGTCGAGAGCACGGCTCGTGTCTGGCTGCTGACGCACCCCCTTGAGCACCACAAGCCAACCAACACCGGACGACTGATCCGGGACGTGCTACCAACCACCGAGGTGTTCACCTGGTACCGCACCACGCCGGACGAGCGCTTATTGGCGCTGCTGGCGGATTCACGCTACGCACCTTCATCATCTTTCCCGATGACCAGCCAGACTACGCCGATCGCGTGGTAGCATCGATGC
>NZ_AZQX01000142.1:0-5404 GCF_000568385.1 Halomonas sp. BC04 | reverse complement strand
GTTTGCCGTCGAGGCCTGGATCCATGATGGCAAGATCAAGTTCCTCAATATCTCCGAGTACGTGACCCTGGGATATTCGGTGTTCGTTCCTGCCACACGGGAACTCGAGAGCTGGCGTACCGCCATCACCAAGCAGATCGAGAAGCTGATCAAGACGTTCGACATCCAGTTCGGCCTGATCCATCCCGAGTACTTCGTGGCGGCGGATGGTGAGATGTATTTCGGTGAGGTTGCCTACCGCCCACCCGGCTTCAAGGCCTTCGAGCTCATCGAGCGCGCCTACGGATTCAGTGCCTATCAGGCATCGATGCTGGTTTTCGACCCCAAGAGCACCAAGGAGGAGGTGGATGCCTTCTTCCCCCGCGAAGTGGTCGACGCCAAAGGCTATGCGGGTTGCTTCGGCGTCTACCCCAGGCGTCGTGTCGTCAGCAAGCTGGAGATGCCCAGGGAAACCATCGAGCACCCGTACTTCGAGTCCCACGAACTGGTGGCCCCCGCCGAAGAGACAGTGCCGGACCGGTCGGCCTTCGGCACACACTGGGGTCTCATCTTCTTCTTCGGTGACGACCCCATCAAGATGCGGGACCTGCTGAAGGCTCAAGAGGAGCTGGATTTCTACGTCTAGGGACGACTTGCATCCCCGTCGGTGTGGGCAGGGCTATGCCCTGCCCATAGCAAGCAGGCGAATGCACCCGATGGCGCTCCACCCGTGAGGATCACTGTCGATCCTCGCGAAGCGCCCCCGAGTCGCCCTTCCTGCTGGAACGCACCCTCGGCAGGAAAAACCGCAGGGGCTCGCGGAGAAATTCCTCCTTGACGCCGTTCAGCAGGGTGCCCGGCTCGATCCGACAGCCCCGAGATCGCAGCGCCACCATCAGCGCCAGGGCGAAGCTCACCCAGAGGTTGACGAAGCCGATCAACATCACGCAAGACAGCCCGACCAGAAAGCCCACCCAACCCTGGAAATCACTGAAGCTGGCAAAACCCAGGTTGGCCGATGAAAAGGCCACATGGCGAATATCCAGCGGCAGGCCCAGCAGATATCCCAGGTATCCCGTCATGCCAAGCAGAACGCCAAACAGGAAATTACCGGCCAGCGCACCATAGTTGTGGTGCAGATAATGCGCCAACCGCTCCCGTCGTGCCGGCGACAGCCACTGCAGGGCGGGATGCCCGACAAGCCGCCGCTCCAGCCTGATGTGATCGGCACGGTTGTCGAAGAAACCGGCCATGATGCCTGCGCAGAACAGCCAGACACCGGCAATGGCCGCGTAAAACAGCGCCAGGCTCTGGAGCGGAGAAATCGCCTTGAGCTGAGAGGCGATCTGCTCGCTTGAGAGCAGCGCCTGGCCGCTGACCGCCAGCGCAAGCGCGGTGATCGCAAAGGCGGTCGCCAGTGCCGCGGCGACATTGCCCCAGACCGCGCCCCATTGGGAGCGGTTCACGTCCCGCAGCAGCCTCGCCAGCTTGCGCCCCAGGGCCTTGCCGTGGCGATTGCGCTCTACCTCGGCGGCAAAGCTGGCCGCAGTCATGGCGGGCTGTTTGGTGGCGATGGTGAAGTGCAGCAGGTGGACCAGCACGAAACCCAGCCATAGTTCAGGCTGACCAGCACCGCCTCGGGCAGCGGCGCCAGCCCCCATGACTCGATGGCAATCTTGATCAGCGCCATCACGGAGATGATCGCCCCTGCTCCGGCCGCGGTGGCGAACAGACGCAGGTAGCTGGCAGATCGCGGGAGATGTAGCGCTCGCCGTGGTCGCTCTTGTTCTGGGTGACGCTGCGCGACACCATCCGCGTGCTCTTCTTCCACACGGCGCGGATGCTGTCCTTCTCCGCCGTCGCCAGCAGCAGCTCCTGCCAGAGTCGCAACGCGGTTCTCGGACCTGCGACCCGATACTGCGGACCGATCAAGACAATCAACTTCTCGATACGCTTGAGCGTCTCTTCCAGACGCTCGATCAGATGCGAGGCATTGGCGGATGACCCCAGGCTGCCGGCACCCCGCCGCCGGAAGCGGGCGACCTGGTCGTTGCACTGATCCAGCATCACCCAGAGGTGGCCGAGTGCCTCGACATCATCACTGCCGGCCTCCCCTTGCAGTGCCGATCGCCGCTCCACGAAGGCGTGGACCTCCCGTTGAAGGGCAATCAGGGTGAGTCGATACGGGTAAGCCGCTCGTCGATACGCATCAGTTCCGGGTCGAGCTCCTCCGCCGCCACCCAAATGGCCAGCATCTCCAGGGCATAGAGGCACTCGTCTTCCAGATGCAAGCGAGCCTGGCGGCGGATATCGGGACTCAGCGACGCCAGCAGGACCCGGGCCAGCCGCAGCCAGGCATCTGCGGGCAGCGCTTCGAGCCAGGCCTTGTCGTGTCGCGTGAGCAGGCTAGCCAGCAAATCGCTGGAGTCCTTCCGGTCCACGGGTGGCGGGTTCAGTCGGTCATATAGCCGGGTGGTGATCTCCCGCAACAGGCCCTCTCGGGAAAGGATCCCCAGCCGCACCAGCGCCGGGTAGATCTCCAGCCGGGAAAAGTGGCCAAAGATGCCTTCTGCCAACAGGCGGGCTTGCTCCGGCTCATCTTGCAGATAGGCCACCAGCGCACCTACCCGCTCGGGGGCGTGGTCGGAACTGCCGGCACGCAGGAAACGGAACAGGGCACCCAGGCAGGCCTCCAGGCCAGCCCCTTCGGGAAGGGGGGGCAGGAGATCTTCAGGGTGAGGAATGACAGTCATAAGGGCGTGAGGTCCATGCTGGATCGACCCGCCCCCGAGCCGAAACGCCGCAGGGGGATAAAATCGAGCTGACAATGATGCCTCCCGACCACCGCCGACACCAGCAACACCGCCAAAAAAAGGCGGCGGGCAAGGCCCGCCGCAAACCACCGATCAGACAACTGACCGAGAGAGATGCCTGGTTGAATCAGATCTCGAAACCGCGACCGAAGTCTTCTGAAGAGAGCGCCATCAGCGGCTCCGCTCCGGCCTGCACCATGGCGGCATGGGCACGGGTGCGCGGCAACAGGCGCGTGAAGTAGAAACGGGCCGTCTTGATCTTGGCTTCGTAGAAGGCCGCATCGTCGCTGCCGGCGGCGAGTGCCGCAGTGGCCTGCTTCGCCGCACGGGCAAAGAGGTAGGCCAGGGTGACGTAGCCGGAGTACATCAGATAGTCGACGCTGGCGGCGCCCACTTCCTCACGATCCTGCATCGCCTTCATGCCGATACCCATGGTCAGCTCACCCCATTCCGCGTTGAGCTTGGCCAGCGGTCCGGTGAATTCGGACAGCTCGGCATTCTCGGCCTCGGCCTGGCAGAACTTGTGGATCTGCTTGGTGAAGACCTTGAGCGTCTCGCCCTGACTCATCAGGACCTTGCGACCAAGCAGGTCAAGGGCCTGGATGCCTGTCGTGCCCTCATAAAGGCGGGTGATGCGCGCATCGCGAACCAGCTGTTCCATGCCCCACTCCTGGATGAAGCCGTGGCCACCGAAGACCTGCACCCCCTCGTTGGTGGCTTCGAAGCCCACCTCGGTAAGGAAGGCCTTGACGATGGGTGTCAGCAGGCCCAGCAGCACCTCCGCCTGCTCTCGCTCGGCGGCATCCGGGCCATGCTCGACGATATCCAGCATCTGAGCGGTATACAGCACCAGCATGCGGCCACCTTCGGCGAAGGCCTTCTGGGTCAGCAGCATGCGACGCACGTCGGGATGGACGATGATCGGGTCGGCGGATTTCTCGGGCGCCTGGGGGCCGGAGAGCGCCCGCATCTGCAGCCGGTCACGAGCATAGGCCAGGGCGTTCTGGAAGCTTGCCTCGGTCAGGCCCAGACCCTGGATACCCACGCCCAGCCGGGCCGCATTCATCATGGTGAACATGCAGGCGAGGCCCTTGTTGGGCGGCCCCACCAGGTAGCCGCGGGAGCCATCGAAGTTCATCACGCAGGTGGCGTTGCCGTGGATGCCCATCTTGTGCTCCAGGGAGCCGCAGGAAACGCCGTTGCGCTCGCCGGGGTTGCCGTCGGCGTCGGGCAGGAACTTCGGCACCACGAACAGCGAGATGCCCTTGGAGCCCTCGGGGGCGTCCGGCAGCTTGGCCAGCACCAGGTGGACGATGTTCTCGGCCAGGTCATGCTCGCCGGCCGAGATGAAGATCTTGGTGCCGGTGATGTCGTAGCCACCGTCTGCTGCCGGCACGGCACGGGTCTTGATCAAGCCCAGGTCGGTGCCGCAGTGGGGCTCGGTCAGGCACATGGTGCCGGTCCAGACGCCTTCCACGAGTTTGGTCAGGTAGGTGGCCTGCTGCTCCTCGGTGCCGTGGTGACGCAGGGCATCGGCGGCGCCGTGGGAAAGCCCCGGGTACATGCCCCAGGCCAGGTTGGTGGAGCAGACCATCTCGTTGAGTACCATGGCCAGCGAATGGGGCAGCCCCTGCCCGCCATGCTCCGGAGACGCCGCTAGGCTCGGCCAGCCACCTTCCACGTACTGTTCGTAGGCCGCCTTGAAGCCCTTTGGCGCCTTGACCTCGCCGCCCTCGAGCAAGCACCCCTCCTGGTCACCCGTCTGGTTCAGTGGCAGCAGCACCTCGCGGGCGAAGCGTGCGCCCTCCTCGAGAATGGCGGCAACCACATCGGGAGAGGCCTCTTCACCACCCGGAAGACGGGCATAGTGAGCGGGGTAATCCAGCATCTCGTCCATTACGAAGCGCAGGTCGCGCAGGGGGGCCTGATAGTCGGGCATTTCTACTCTCCACAAAGGGTCGCCACAAAGGATCGCCGCGAAGGCTCGCCACGGAAGGTCGCCTGAAGTCGGGCGCGTGAAGGCGGCGCCGGCCGCTTTCAAACATGTGTTTGAAACTAGCCTGCGACAAGCGAGAGTCAAGCGCTTGTTTGAGCCCTTTCGTCGAACGGGGCCCATGACATGTGCATGGCGGCGGACATGGGGGGCAACGACGTGCTCCTGGGCCTTGGCAAGGCCCGGCGTCAGGGCATCGCATCCTGGAGACGTGCGCGCAGCGACTCAAGCCTCGACTTGAGGGAGTTGAGGTCGTCGAAGGAGGCGCCGCTGGCCATCACCACGCAGTCCGGGATCTCCTCGGCACGATCGCGCAGCGCCCGGCCGGCGTCGGTAAGGAACAGTTCGACGACCCGCTCATCGGCTGTGCTGCGCACTCGCCTGAGCAGGCCATCGGCTTCCAGGCGCTTGAACAGGGGGGTCAACGAACCGGTATCGGTCATCAGTCGACGGCTGATGGTACCCGCGCTGAGGCCATCCTCTTCCCACAGTGTCATCATGACCAGGTACTGCGGATAGGTGAGGCCCAGCGCCTGAAGCAGGGGCTTGTAGAACTTGGTCATCAGGAGGGAGGTGGAGTAGAGGGCGAAGCAGAGCTGATCGTCGAGCTGTAACGTGG
>NZ_AZQX01000141.1:0-6517 GCF_000568385.1 Halomonas sp. BC04 | reverse complement strand
ATGCCGGCGGCAATGCCGTGGTGATCGGCGGCGGCCTGCTGGGCCTGGAAGCCGCCGAGGGCTTGCGCAAGCAGGGCCAGAACAAGAACGGCATGCAGGTAAGCCTGATCCAGCGTGACGACCGGCTGATGAACCGTCAGCTGGACATCACCGCCGCCAGGCTGCTCGAAGCCGAGCTGCGCAGCCGCGGCCTCGACATCTTCATCGATGCCGGCCTGGACCACCTGACCGGCGACGACCAGGGCCGTGTCACCGGCGCCATGCTGAGCGACGGCCAGTGGCTCCCCGCCGAATGCGTGGTGGTGGCCATCGGCATCACGCCCAACAGGGAGCTGGGCCAGGCCGCCGGGCTCGAGGTCAACCGAGCCATCGTCGTCGACGAGACCCTCACCAGTTCCGACTCAGCCATCCATGCCCTGGGCGAATGCTGCGAATTTCAGGGCAATACCTTCGGCCTGGTTGAGCCCATCTGGAAGCAGGTCGAGGTCCTGGCCGCTCACCTGGCCGGCGAGCCGACCACAGGCTACGTGGAGACTCCCTGTGCCACCAAGCTCAAGGTCAGCGGCGTATCGCTCTACGCCTTCGGCCCCACCGAGGCGGAGCCCGACCACGACGTGCTCACCTACCGCGACCCGCTACAGGGCGACTATCGCCGCCTGCTGCTGCACGACGGCCGCATCGTCGGCGCCGTTCTCTACGGCGATACCGCCATGGGCCCCTGGTACTTCGAGCATTCGCTGGCCGGCACCGACCTCGGCCCCTGCCGCCAGGCGCTGCTGCTGGGCGCTGCCGATGCCGACGCCCTGCTCCATGAACACGCCAACCCAGACTCTCCGGAAAGCCCCGTGAAGGAGGCCGCATGAACACGCCTGACACCACCAAATCCCAGTTGATCGTCATTGGTAACGGCATGGTCGGCCACCACCTGGTCGAGCAGCTGGTCGAACAGGGCGCCACCGAGCACTACGAGATCACCGTGTTCGGTGAGGAGCGCCACCTGGCCTACGACCGGGTTCACCTCTCCGAGTATTTCAGCGGCCGCGATGCCGACTCCCTGGCCCTCTCCACCGCCGAGTACTACGCCGAGCACGGCATTGCCCTGCGCCTGCACGAGGCGGTCACCGCCATCGACCGCGACAAGGGCGAAGTGACCACACCCCAGGGCCGCTACGCCTACGACCGCCTGGTGCTGGCCACCGGCTCCTACCCCTTCGTGCCGCCGATTCCCGGCAACGACCGGGAAGGCTGTCTGGTCTATCGCACCCTGGAGGACCTCGACGCCATTCGCGCCATGGCCGAGACCGCCAATACCGGCGTGGTGGTGGGTGGCGGCCTGCTCGGCCTGGAAGCGGCGGGCGCCCTGCGCGGCCTCAACCTGGACACCGCCGTGGTCGAATTCGCCCCGCGGCTGATGCCGATGCAGGTCGACAGCGAGGGCGGCGAACTGCTGCGCGAGAAGATCGAGGCGCTGGGGGTGCAGGTGCTGACCGGTCGTGCCACCCAGGAAATCGTCGACGGCGAAGCCAGCCGCCACCGCATGGTGTTCCAGGACGGCAAGGTGCTTGAGACCGACCTGATCGTGTTCTCCGCCGGCATTCGCCCCCGGGACGATCTGGCCCGGGAGTGCGGCCTGGACATCGGCGAGCGCGGCGGCGTGGTGATCGACGACCGCTGCCTGACCAACGACCCGGCGATTCTCGCCGTGGGTGAAGTGGCGCTGTGGAACAACAGCATCTTCGGCCTGGTGGCCCCCGGCTACCAGATGGCCAAGGCCGCCGCCGCCACCCTGCTCGTCTCCGCCAGCGGCAGCCAGGACGGCAGCTTCAAGGGCGCCGACATGAGCACCAAGCTCAAGCTGATGGGCGTGGACGTCGGCTCCATCGGCGACGCCCACGGCGATCGCACCCCCGGCGCGCGCATGTTCCGCTTTCTCGATCCGCTCAAGCAGCAGTACCGCAAGCTGGTGGTCTCCAGCGACGGCAAGCGCCTGGTCGGCGCCATGCTGGTCGGCGACAATAGCTACTACGACACCCTGCTGCAGTACTACGCCAACCGCATGGATCTACCGGAAGACCCCGCCGCGCTGATCCTGCCCTCGAGCGAGGGCGCGCCCACCCTGGGGCCCGACGCCCTGCCGGAAACGGCCATGATCTGCTCCTGTCACAACGTGACCAAGGGCGACATCTGCGCGACGCTGGACGCCGGCGCCGTGGACCTCGGCTCGGTGAAGGGTGAAACCAAGGCCAGCACCGGCTGCGGCGGCTGTGCCGCCCTGCTCAAGAGCGTGGTCGACCACGAGCTGGAAGCCCGCGGCGTGGAAGTCGACCGCTCGATCTGCGAGCACTTCGCCCACACCCGCCAGGAGCTCTACGACATCGTCCGCGTCGAAGGCATCAAGACCTTCAGCGAGCTGATCGAGAAGCACGGCAACCCCGACACCCACAAACTCGGCTGCGATATCTGCAAGCCGGCGGTGGCCTCGATCCTCGCCTCCTGCTTCAACGAGCCGATCACCGACGCCGCGCACATTCCGCTGCAGGACACCAACGACACCTTCATGGCCAACATGCAGAAGAACGGCACCTACTCCGTCGTTCCCCGCGTGCCCGGCGGTGAAATCACTCCCGACAAGCTGGTGGTACTGGGCCAGGTGGCCGAGAAGTACGGTCTCTATACCAAGGTCACCGGCGGCCAGCGCATCGACCTGTTCGGCGCCCGCCTGGAAGACCTGCCGGATATCTGGGGCGAGCTGATCGAAGCCGGCTTCGAGACCGGCCACGCCTACGGCAAGTCTCTGCGCACCGTGAAATCCTGCGTCGGCAGCACCTGGTGCCGCTACGGCGTGCAGGACAGCGTCGGCATGGCGATCTACCTGGAGAACCGCTACAAGGGCCTGCGCGCGCCGCACAAGATCAAGTTCGGCGTCTCCGGCTGCACCCGCGAGTGTGCCGAAGCCCAGAGCAAGGACGTCGGCATCATCGCCACCGAGAACGGCTGGAACCTCTACGTATGCGGCAACGGCGGCATGCGTCCGCGCCACGCCGAACTGCTCGCCACCGACATGGACGAGGAGACCATGGTCCGCACCATCGACCGCTTCCTGATGTTCTACGTGCGCACCGCCGACCGCCTGCAGCGTACCTCGGTATGGCGCGAGAACCTGGAAGGCGGGCTCGACTACATCAAGCAGGTGGTAGTGGACGACAGCCTCGGCCTGGGGGCCGAGCTGGAGAACCAGATGCAGACCGTGATCGACAACTACGAGTGCGAATGGGCCAACGCCATCAAGGACCCGGAGAAGCTCAAGCGCTTCCGCAGCTTCATCAACGACGCGCGCCCCGACCCGGACATCATCGTGACCGAAGAGCGCGGTCAGCTGCGCCCTGCATAACGGAAATGGCTGCGAGGCCGGGCGTCCCCAACCAACGCAACGCGTTGTTGCGCGACGCCCGCTTTTCTCGCTCGCCGATTTCCCGACAACGAATCTGGAGACCCATAGCAATGAGCACAGCAACTGCGGCCAAGACCATGACCCAAGCCTGGCAATCTCTCTGTACCCGCGCCGACCTGGTGCCCTATTCCGGCGTAGCCGCCTGGGTGGAAACCGCCGAAGGCCCCGCCCAAGTCGCCATCTTCTACATCCCAAGCGGCCCGAACACGCCGACCGGTCACGAACAGGAACTCTACGCCATCGACCACCACGACCCCTTCTCCAAGGCCAACGTCATCGCCCGCGGTATCGTCGGCGACCTCAAGGGCCAGCCCGTCGTCGCCTCGCCGATCTACAAGCAACACTTTCGCCTGGAAGACGGCCACTGCCTGGAAGACGACAGCGTGCAGCTGCGCACCTGGAAAGTGAGCTTCAAGGGCGATGAGGTCTGGATCGAAGCGTAGATCTATTGTTGGAGCAGCTTCAGCTCGCGACTGGAGGCCGCAGGCCTCCCTGCGGTGTTGCCGATATTCGCGACGACAACCAACCTTTCAGCCTCCGCCGAGGCGCCTATCGGCGCCAGTCGCGATGGGAACTCGGAGCGCCGAACCGAGCGCTCCAACAGCTGTTTTCTCCACCAACGTTGCCACGCCGCTGTAGGAGCAGCTTCAGCTCGCGACTGGAGGCCGCAGGCCTCCCGGCGGTGTCGCCCTAATCGGTAATCAGCCGGGGTGACATGCCGTGTCTACCAGGCTCACATCGTACTCATCATGGCGCCGGACCCAGTCCATGATCTCCGTCTCGTTGCGGCCCTTCGGCGTGATGTCGAGATAAACGAAGGCGCCAATAACTTCCTCATTGCCGCGGGCGTAGCTGGAGTAGGTATGGAACAGGGTCCCGCGCTCATCCTTGTAGAAAACGCTGAGGCCGGGCAGTTCTTCGCTGAAGTATTTCGGATCTTCGATGGTTTGGTAATTGTAGTAGAGCCGACCAGCCTCCATGTCCTCCCGAAGGAAAGAGACCAGAAAGTCGAAATTGAAATCGCTGCCCTCGGAGGACACCCACCGGGCTGTCCAGCCCATGCGTCTTCGGTAGGCTTCCAGCTTTTCCAGCGGGGCGCGGGAAACGCGAACGTAACTGACGTCGTGATTGGCGAGGTGGATGATGGCGCCCTCGGCATGGTCCGCCTCCAGCGAACAGCTCGGGCAACCCGCATTCCAGTCCGGGCCGAACATGAAGTGATGAACGACCAGCTGACTGTTTGTGCCGAATAGCTCGGCAAGCGTCCTCTTCCCTTCCGGCGTGTCGAAGACGTATTCCTTCTCCACCTCCACCCATGGCAGCTCGCGCCGCTCGCGGGCAACCAGGTCGCGCATGCGGGTAAGCGCCTTCTCGTTCTTCAGATGGGCTTTGCGTGCCTGGGTCCACTCCTCTCTGGACACAACTCTTGGTGATTCAATCTGGCTCATGACGGACCTCTCGCGTGGTTTCAGCGTTGTTCCGAGTCGCGGCAACGGAATAACGCAGTTTGCATCGAGTAGTCGTTCGCCACTGATCAAAATCGACAACACCGCCGTACTTGGTGACGTGGGACATCGAGGCCCACCGATCTACAAGCAACACTTCCGCCTGGAAGACGGCCAGTGCCTGGAAGACGACAGCGTACAGCTGCGCACCTGGAAAGTGAGCTTCAAGGGAGACGAAGTCTGGATCGAGGCCTGAGGTTTCAGCCATTGGAAATGAAAAAGCCGCCGACGCTGGAGTAGCGTCGGCGGCTTTGGGTAAGCCCGCCCTCATCTCAACCGCGAAACGCTGCCTCGATCTCGGCTATGTCGATTTTCTTCATCGTCATCATGGCATCGAACGCCCGCTTGGCGGCTGCGCGGTCGGGACTGGTGAATGCTTTCGTCAGCGCGATCGGGGTAATCTGCCAAGAGATGCCCCACTTATCCTTGCACCACCCGCATTGGCTCTCCTCGCCGCCATTGCCGACGATTGCGTTCCAGTAGCGATCCGTCTCGTCCTGGTCTTCGGTCGCAACCTGAAACGAGAACGCCTCGCTATGCTTGAAGGCAGGGCCGCCGTTCAGCCCGAGGCACGCAACGCCTAGCACGGTGAACTCGACCGTCAATACGCTCCCCTCCTTCCCAGAGGGATAATCCCCAGGTGCTCGGTGCACCGCGTCGAGCGATGAATCAGGGAATGTCTCGGCATAAAATTTCGCGGCCTCCTCGGCCGCGTCATCGTACCAAAGGCAGATCGTGTTCTTTGCGATGTTCATCATGAACAGCTCCGTTCTCTGGGTGATTGCTGTGAGTGGCAATCTAGCGTCGAACGGAGCTGCCCGAATTCGACAGCGATGATGGTACCTGACAGCCGAAGCACAGCGGCGCCCTTGTTATGGAGGCGCAGCCGCAATGAAAAGGGCGTCCGACGGCCCTCGGCCGCGAACTGCTGCGATTAGTTATGCGGGTTCATCGGAAGGACCGACCCAGAACAATGGATTGTGTGCTATTTCCCAAAGATAGCCATCAGGGTCTGCAAAGTAGCCTGCATAGCCACCCCAATCCGTCTTTCTGGCGGACTTCGTGACAACAGCGCCCGCGGAAGCAGCCTGAGACATGACCTGGTCAACTTCATCTTCTGAACTAACATTGTGCGCCAAACTGAACCCTGCGAAGCCTCCGGAAACTGCACCTGCCTGCGCATCTTCCGCGAGTGCGTCACGACCGTACAAGCCCAGCCATGTACCATTTAAAGTAAAAAAGGCGACTTCCGGCGGAGAGTCCATTCGGGGAAGGCCAAGTCCCTTCTCATAGAACTCAATCGAACGTGGCAAATCATTCACGCCCAGCGTAATCATACTAATCCGAGGCTTCATGATTCCTCCCTGCATAACAGGTCAGCATTTATTCGCCGTGCGCAGCATGGCGAATAAATGCCTGTTGGACTGCACGTCCTGATATTGGATGAACACACGTGCGCGTTCAACAATGTTATCCAGCACGTTCTCCCTCCCCTAACCTATTGATCTCACAGAAATTTAAGTATAGCTCGGACACCTATGCAGAATTCGCGCGCTTGCGC
>NZ_AZQX01000140.1:0-11732 GCF_000568385.1 Halomonas sp. BC04 | reverse complement strand
CCACCACCCCCTTGGCCTTGAGCAACCGCGCCGCCATGAGGAAACGCAGCGGCCGGCCCGGCTCCCGGGGCACAGGGCAAAAGCGCGACAGATCCACCCCGGAACCGGGAATGACCTCGCACTGGCTCTGCCTTACCCAACCGGCATCCAGGAACGCCTGCCGATCCTCCCGATTCTGGAAGAACACATGATGGGCACGGCGGTAGAAGAACCCGGCCAGGCGCCGGTACACCCCACCCTTCACCCCGCCCAGCTGCGACGCCACCCCCACCCCGGAAACGTTCGGCACACAGGGCAAGCGCAGCAGCCAGCAGGCCATAAGCGCATAGAGGTTGGTCTTGGGGTTGAAGCTATACACCAGGGCAGGGCGCACACGCCGCAGCGTGGCGAGAAGGGAAAGCAGCCCCCTGGACTCCTTCACCGGCTGGGTGCTCACCGCATCGAGATAGAACGGCGCCAGCGAAACCGGATGACCGGCCAACACCGACGCATCGTCCCCCGCCGGATACAGGCAAGTCACATCCAACCGCTCGGCAAAGGCCCGCAAGGTAGAAGATCGGAAATTACTCAGATACCACGCCGAATTGGCAACGAACGCCACCCTCATGAAACGCCGCCCCGGTAAAACACGCTATCCATGCCGCCCTCACCCTTTCCATCAAATACGTCGACAACTAATGTAGGAGCAGCTTCAGCTCGCGACTGGAGGCGACAGCCTCCCGGCAATGCCACCAGCGTCAACAAATGCCACCCTGCAGCGTGAAAACCGCTGTAGGAGCAGCTTCAGCTCGCGACTGGCGCCGATAGGCGCCCGGCAATGCCACCAGCGCCCGGCGGCGTCAACAACCCCCAAACCCACCACCTTAACGGCAATTCCTCACAAAACTTTAGAAAAATCTCACCCAGACTTCACAACCGCCACCTCACGACGCCGACCACGCCAATGCACCACGCCTGGGCCARCCCTGCCACCGCCAACGCCACTARAATCACATACCCAGGAAAACGATACCGCACCAGGGCCCCCACCACCGGCACCGTGTAGGCATACACCATCACCCAGGCCAACGCCGGCATGAACAGCACCCAGAACGCAGGCCGCCGCCACCAGCACCACCCGGCATACAGCAGGAATGGAAGGACCAGATAGAGCACCGCCATCTCCAACCCGCCCAGTACACGATAGGCATTACGCACGGGGGGTGCCTCGGGATGGGGCAACCACTGATCGGGGAACGGAGAGAACAACCCCACCTGCACGGCACGAGGGGTGTGAATCAGCATATCGGTAACGTGGCGATAATGGATATCCGTGTCGATAGCGGTTCGACCATGGCTGTAACCCGAAAGGAAATGTTCCCGAGCACCGGATAGCGACGTAAGCGGTCATCAATGGCAGATGGTAGCCAACTGGTGGGCAGCCACCCTTCCAACTCAATGAGGTCAGCCATATCCGTATCAGTCCGCGGTGCCGTATCGACTTCATCCAGGTAGCGTGAGAAGTGCCCGCCCGAATGAAATTGGTTCATCGCAATCAATACCAACAGCACCAGTAACGGGCTAGCAAGCGTATAGCAACTGAGACGGCGGTATTTCATACAGGCAGCAAGTGCAAACACAACCAAAACAATAATGACCAATCCCGCCAAACCCTGAAAAATTTCACCGGAAAATGCACGCACAATCCACGACAGGATAAATCCAATAAAAACCAAAGCACTACCTGAAACTGCCAACCTTGCGGCAGCCCAGCCATTATTTATGCGCTGTATACAAGCCAGCCACCACCACCCCTGGATTGCCAGCATCAATCCGAAAAAAACAACAACATCACGATGCGGTTGAGCATAGATCATCGCCCCCGAAGGTAACAGCAACGCCGGCAGCAAAGCGATTGCAGCCAAGCGACGTTGCAAACCCAACTCCAAAAGCATGCCGTAAATAACCGCCACACAAGTTCCGTACATGGCTGCCTGTAATGGAACCAGTGACCAAGGTGCAGGCACAGTAATGACATACCAGGCAGACATGAGCCCGGAAATGCCCCAACCGTTGGGGCGTAGCTCCCACGCAGACCAGCCATGAAGCGCAATCAACTCAGCCTGCGCTGCAGCCACCCTGTGAAAACCGGAAACATCCTGGCCAGGTATCAGGCCATTGCCATCGCTCCACTCAGGTACAATGACTCCCAGGATGACAAGTTGAACAAACCAGGAAATAACACAGGTGGCAATAGCAACGCTTACACCCAGACACCAAGGCCTGGTAGACAACCAATCCAGACGCACACTCATCAAGGAACACATTATCAAACCACTCATCCATGTCGTTTGGGTGATGCATTAAAGCATAGAGAAAAAATTGACCTCAGCGATCACAATCTTGCATAGATTATCACGCTGCCTGCACTTAAATAACACCTGCTAGAAACATCTGCCACAACAGCACAATCAAGACAAACCAAGCCACTCACCAAACATCAAGGCAAAATCTCTTGCAACAACTTTTCTGCATTGTATTCTGGAGAGTGCAGCGTATCGATACGAACAACTTTTACACCATTTTTCTTCATTGCTTCTTCCAAAAGCTCTAACGATTGATCTGTGCCTACCTCATTAGCACCAACATCACCAAAATAACGATTGATTCTTTTATATTTTTTTACTTTTTTTCTTTCATTGGATCTAGCAGACCTGACAGACGCTTCAACACTTACAACAACGGTAACATCAGGAAGCAACAATTTTGATACCGGCTCTGCCCAATCACAAACGGTATTATATGACTTACAGCACTTCCAAACGTCGCGAGAGATACCTTGCGAAAGTACAATCATGCCACTTTTTTTCTGCAACCAAACTACACCCTGCGCCAACCCTAAGTCTATAACCTTGAGCAGCATTCCACGCTCCCAAGTAACACCCGCTTTTCTACAGAACAAGAAAGCCTTTAAGAAAAATAATGGCTGAAGAAAGCAACGACATAGTTTTAATAATGAGCGCTTAATTAACTTCGGCGACTGCTGCTCACCCACCATACCCTCAAGGGCATTACTGACTGTCGTCTTGCCAGAAGCAGCCGGACCGACAAATTCAACAACACGAAATCCCACTTCCAACACCCCTGCTATTTAATTATATTAAAAATTTTATAGAATCCAGCCGAGAAGTATGCTGCAATATGCTATCTGCCTGCATTACTCGTTCGATCAAGCAGACCATCATCCTTCACAACTTTCGGAAAAACGCAGGAAAAGCTAATTTTTATTAGCTTTGAACGTAAATCCGGTAATACTATTACCTAAACAAGAGCTTACCCTCACCTCATCGCTGGTAATAAGCGCCAGACCCGCGGCCATTGCCTCGAGCACCACCATACCAAAAGGCTCTTTCCTTGCCGGATGCACAAGCACATCATAATCCTTGTAAAGATCGTACATCCTGTGATGGGGGATATTGTATTTCATTGAAAAATCACTGAATCCCATCTCGCTAGATACTGCAGCAATTTTTTGGGCTCCGGTGGACTCTTCATTACCCAGCCCGATAAAGGTCACATCAACCAGATCCTGAATGCCTGCCAAAGCAATGGCTTCCAGCACCATCCAGGGGCGCTTGCGATCGTTTGTTAATGATCCCACGCAGAGCAATTTCACTCTGTCACCGAGATTGATCGTACGCTCCCTTAGAGAAAAATCTTTGACCTCTACCGGGTAGGGCAAGAAGCGTGCACCATGAACATATCCATCGACAGGCTTATCATTCTTTCCAAGAGTGGTGCATATTCGTTGCTTTGGCAAAATACCCATAGCAACGAGAATCCTTCTTTTCCAACCCTCTACCTCTTGTGGTGGAGCATTAGTCAGCAGAACAGTCTTGGCGCCTTTCATCCGACAGAGCGCTTACAGGATTAGGCTTAGAATGCGTTTATCTTTAAAATTAAAATGTCGGGTTAAATCTCACAAACCGCTTTTATTGACTAGCCTATCTTTGGCACAGAGCAACGATGGACACTTTTCTCTCCATACCTTGAGCAGACATTCTTTATCCAAGAGTAATAGGGAACCAATAGAGGCATGAGGTCGAAATTATTCTCAGCAACATGCTCAGAACGTTTACTATAAACTATCATCGAAACATTGTGATCATCTTTTTAGAGATCTAACTAAGCCAATGGCATTCGGATGATAACGTTATTGGACTATCAATATATTCAATTTCAACAACCCTAGCTGTAAGGTCCCGGATGATCGGATCGCCTATAGAAGTTATCCTCTGCTAGCAGCGAGGGAGCTTCTTCAGCAATTCATCCGGGAGCAGGTTCATGGACATCAAGCTGCATAAACAAGCGACGACGACACCGAAGATCCGTGCCGAGATTCAGGCAGCACCCTCCAGCAGCACGGATAGTGAGCTGGCCCGCCAGTATCGCGTCTCCACCGCGACCATCCGGCGCTGGCGTTACCGTGACGATGTCTATGACCGCCCGCACACGCGTCACAACCTGCTCGCCACGCTCACTCCCGAGCAGGAGGAGGTGCTGATCACGGCTCGCTAATTTCTTCGCCTCGGCCTGGATGATCTCCTCGTCGTGGCGCGTGAGTTCCTGAATTCTCGCTTGTCACGCTCTGGCCTGCATCGAATGCTAAAGCGGCGCGAGGTGCCGACACTGGCGACATTGGCCCGGCAGGACGTCGGCGATGACGAGAAGCCCCGGTACAAGCCCTTCAAGGACTACGAGCCGGGCTTCGTGCACGTCGACATCAAGCACCTGCCTCAGATGCCCGACGAGCAACAAAAGGGCTACCTGTACGTCGCCATCGACCGTGCCACGCGCTGGGCCTATCTGGAGGTCAGGTGCAGCCAGTCCGCGAAGGATGCGCGAGCGTTCATGCAGCGGGTGGAGGAAAAGGCCCCCTTCAAGATCCAGACGGTGCTGACCGACAACGGCAAGTCGTTCACCGATCGCTTCACGCGGGCGGGTGAGCGCAAGCCCAGCGGCCACCACCCCTTCGATCAGGAGTGCCAGGCCCATGGCATCGAACATCGTCTGATCAGGCCGGGAAGGCCGCAGACGAACGGCATGGTGGAGCGCTTGAACGGCCGCATCAGCGATGTACTGGCGACTCGCCGCTATACGTCAGGCGAGAACCTGGAGCAAACGCTGAAACGCTACTGCTGGCTGTACAACCACCATATCCCGCAGAAGGCGCTGCATCATCAATCACCGATTGCAGCGATGAAGGAATGGCAGACCAAACGCCCTGAGTTATTTACTAAGCGGGTGGTCAATCACACGGGACCCGACACCTAGCTATTAAGTCTTATACAGTAGAATCGCACTCAATTAAACCAAGCTTGCACGCAAAAAATCATGCAACAAACTATTTATCTTCAGTCATGGCTTTAACAATCCGATTTAACAGATCAGTGACCATAGATTCTTCATAATTATTTACATTAATCCAGTCAATACCTCGAGCCTTCACAGATTTCTCCAGCCATGACCAACGGAGTTCACAAGACCCGCGCACAGGTCGATATTGATTAGGACATGACCACGAGTCACATTCGCTAACACTTCGTCAATCAAAAGCCTTGGCAACTCAGGGCTGCAGCGCTTTTTATTCCAAGCTATAAGAATGTTTTTTACTTCATTAATTTCCATTTTTGCAGCCCAATTACAAGCAAGTAAACTCGCCACTTTTAAACGACGACTGCCTGTAATTTTGCTATGCCCCTTATCCCTAAGGGCAATTCGCATTTCACGGAGCCAACGTGGTGCCCAAACATGAACAATCGCTTGTGGCAAAGGAAGCATTTCTAAGCAGGGCTCCACACTTTTATCAAAAAACTTCCTCAGAATATTCGTTAACCCCTGATCAACAAATACCAAATCATAGCTTTGCGAGGCAACTTGCCTTCTTTTTTCAGATGCAATAATCATCGACAGAAGAAAAGGATTAAGCGTCTTTTTATCTCGCTTATAACGGATAATCTTTAGAGAAACCGGAAGGAAGTAGAAAAAATACCCCAAGGTGATTAGCAATGAAAAGTCAACACCCAAGAAATTTATCCTCGGATCTTTGGTTGCCTTGATACCAATTCTTTCACACTCATGCAGCATTGCTTCCAACATTGTTGATTTTCCAGCCCCAGCAAGGCCTATAACATGTACACGCAACTATCTACTCCCCATGTGTGCTTCAAATCTTTGCATTATCTTATTTGCTCTTTCCCTCCAAGTATAGTTTTCCATAAAAACTTTATACGCAGCCTCTCCAAGCTTATGCCGCTTTCCCTCATTATCATACAATTGCTTCAATGCATTTTCCCAAGCCTCCAAATCGCCGGCAGAACATAATAAAGAATTCACGCCGTCTTCTAGGACTTCTCGCAGCACAGGCAGGTCTGAGGCAATGATTGGCTTTCCTGCCGCCATATACTCAAAGGCTTTCAAAGGTGAAGTCCAACGACCAATATCTCGCTTTTCACCTCGTGCTTTAACACTGCACTGATTAGGCAGTAAAACGACGTCAAATGCATATATAAAAGATGCGACCTCGGCAGGAGGAACAAATCCATGAAAAGTTATATTTGTTATGCCTTCGCAGGTCTTTGCCCAGTATTTTAAATCATTTACCTCTCCTCCAACAACATGAAAATTTGCCCATGAGCAGCGTCTCGCCAGTTGTGAAACCACCTCCATACCCTTACCAGAATAAAGCTGGCCAACATAACCGACGTTAAAGCCTTCGTTGCTAGCCTTTTTTGATGGCATAACCTGTGCAGGTAAGGGATCGGCTGCATCTGGCGCAACCAACACCCGACCTTTCAGCTCAGGATAGTTTTTTATATAGTGATCAGCCAACTCATGAGTAATCACAACAAGATACTTAAATGAAGAGCTATGAATCAACCTCAAAAACATCCATCGGGATATCGCCCCATCATATGAAACTGGCGCATGGGACTCAAAAACAACAACCTGCCCAGCCATAGCGGAAAAAAAACAGCCCGCAAGGTTGCGGCAGAAGACAAGATCCGGCTTAAATTTGATCGCTTTACGCGAGGAAACCCAGCCATAAATATACCCTTTTCCTTTGACTGGAAACCATGAAGCCTTAATCAAATTAAATATTTCTTTAACATTATAATATAAGTATATATTAACAACTTTAGGATCTGACTCCCTTTTTTTGTCAGGTGCGAACAGCGTCACTTCATGACCATTGACTCCGAACGCCTGGCACATCTTCATGACGTGGATTGAGTTTGCCGAGCTTGAAGGTATAGCAGATGAAGAAATATAAGCTACTTTCATAATAACTGCTTCTATATTACTTTCTCAAGAATAGACTCGACATTTCTAACCATAAAGTCTACAGAAAATGTTCGATTTGCAAAATCTTTAGCTAACGCGCCTGCGATGGTACTTTTTTCAGTATTTATTGCCCATGCAACAACTTGCTCCCCAAATTTAGCAACGTCACCGCCACACACATCTCCGATGCCCTCCTGGACAATATACCCACAAGGATCATATTCCAAGCTAATTGATGGTTTTCCTTGCATCCAAGCTTGGATATAGACATTTCCAAAACCTTCAGGCTGGCAGGTATGAACATGCAGCCTGCTGGCCGCGAGCAACCCATTGACCTCTAGAGGAGTACGCGGCCCTAAGTAGTGGAAATTTTCTGGTGTTTGTTCTGGATCTTCCAGCCATTCATAGCCGCCAGACTGAATATGGCCGACCATCAGGCCGTCAATACCATATTCCTTAAGAGCCTGCGTTACCTCCACGAAGGCCTCAGGTCGCTTAGCCGGCTTGATGTTCGCCACCCAAGCAACATAAGGGCGCGGCCAGAAGAAAGGAACCGACTCAGAACTCATTCCGTTCGGGACATAGTGCGATTCCAACACTGGCGATAGGGGTAGAAGATCGCGGTTCAATGTGATCAAAGCGCTCACATTCCGAAAACCACCATGCTGCCAACGAGCCCTCAGCTTTCGTACAAACTGACGAGGCCAGCTTCTCACCCCTCCACTGACAGGCTTTACCGCCCATGGTAAGAGGTCATTAATATGTGAGGCAGCAAATACCATCGGAATTTTTGTTGCGGCCAACGCCTCCGCAACCTCACGAAAATGGTGTTTATTGTATCGCCAGTAGACGACATCCGGACGAGTCTCCAGCAACTCGCTGATTATCGATCTCGCTGTATTTTCTACGCATATAACTGAATAGGATCGCTCAACGGACTCCCGGCCACTACGCCCCGGAGCGAAGTAAGTAATCTGATGACCTCGGTCGGCAAGCCCGAGTGCCAAGTAATCACACTGGAGTTCGCTGCCACCGATAATGTGCGCGATATGTTGGTTGACGATAGCAATCTTCACGAAGAAACTTGATCCTGAACGCGTGATATGGTGAATCGATGTTTGCCAGTCGCATTGGGCTCGATTTCCTCGGGGTACTCAAAAGTTACCCTGCAATCCTGCCCCATGGCCTTTCGGGTTTCTTCCGTGAGACGGTCCTCCTCACCAACTTGGTGAAAAGCCTTAGCGGGGGCGAGGACGAGCCGAAAATGAACGTGGCCCACGTTTTCCTGTACGACCTGGAACTTCCGGATGGCCTCCAATTGCCAAACTAAATGCGTGAAATATGCTCCGTGAATTAGGCTGCCATCCTGACCGTGGAAGTTGTCACTCCGTTTGCCCGTTACCTGGGCGATCACTGGAAACATTCGGTCACACGGACATGACTCCCCCCAGTATCCGGTATCGCCAATCCGGTAGCGAATCAGCGGCATGGCACGAGCGGTTAATGAGGTCACCAGAATCTCACCCAGTTCTCCGGGATCGGTCGGGCTACCATCCGGCCGGACGATCTCGATATGCACCGCTGTCGGGATAATGTGGAGTCCGTCTTCCCGCTCGCAACTCATGGCCATATTGCCAAATTCGCGGCTGCCGTAGCGATTAAAGACAGGGGCACCGAAAGCACGACGAATATCGGCCCGCATCTCGTCGGTGAGCGTGCCGGCCGAAGTGATGATGGCTTTGGGCTTATAGGGGCGAATACCTTCCCGTTCGGCAAAGAGGGCCAATTCATGGATGGAGTGAGCGTAGGCCAGTACGGTACGGGGGCGGAACCAGTGCCACTCCGTCAGGTACTGGCGCATCTGCTCCTCGCCCATGCGGAAGGCATTCTGCACCAGCTTGTTGCAGCGCAGGCGCTGGAGCAGGGGCCACTCCCAGATCGGCGGACGATGGTGCTGGTCGAGTATGTCGCGTTCAGCGCCCCACAATTCTACTACTGACATCCCCGGGTGATGCCCTGCCCAGGCATACATTTGCCCCTTGACTTTAAGCATGGCCTCTTTGGATCGGCGATCCTTCAGAATTCGAACGGGTTCGCCTGTCGAGCCACCTGTCTGATCCCACCATGTTTCTCCAGGGTAATTCTCGTCTGAGAGCTCGTCACGGCGCTCGACCAGCTCGGAGCGTTCTAGTGTTGGCAAGGCGGTGAAGCAGTCCAAGTCAATAAGGCCAGCCGCATTCAGCAGCCCGCAGGCGCGCATTCGTTCATTCCAGAACGGGAAGCGGCCTGCAGCGTATTCCAAGAGATACCTAAGCCGGAGATTATTCTCCTGCTCTACCTGCTCCTTAGGCAAATTTTCTGAAAGATACACAGCTGCGTTTCCACTCAACCAGCTACGCAGGCGCATGGCCATACGAAAGCTGGACATGAAACACCTTTCAACTAATGCCAGGTTATTCATTCTGCTCTTGCTCGCTGTCTGGCAATAGGTGATCAAGCATCCATTTTCCTTCCGGATGTACGTAGCTCAGCTTCATGGGAATAAACTCAATACCCAGTATAACCGCCATTGCGATACGATGCTGCCCATCCGGCCCCCAGTACAAGCCGCCAGATTCTGATATGTTTAATTGCACCAAATGTTCCCAATCAGAACTCAAACCTTCATTATTCTTGATTTTATCGAAAAGCAAGTCATGACTATTTAACCTTAAGTCTAGTTCTTCATGAGAGTGAGCATCCGAAACAATATATCCTCTATCTAGCAGATAACGCTTCTTAGTTACAGACTCAATCTGATTCCAAGGTACTCCCAAACAGAAATGCTGTCTGAGCTCCTTGACTCTGTACCATTCAGTCAAGTCAAAATTTCTCGTTTTTCTACTCCAATTTCCACTGATTTCTATTGGCAGTGAAGAGTGGCCAAGCTTAGCCCTTATTCGATTCTTTAGTGCAAGGTCAAGATACCCCCTCAAATCAAGGGTTCTGATATATATAATTGAAGGCAAGCCAGAAACACCATCCACCATGCAGCCAACCTCCTTGCAGGTGACTATTCCTTGCTTGATAACTCTAAGGGCTCGCTTAAGCCTCTTTTCCATCAAGCCTTTATTCATGACCACAAAAACACCAGCCTTTTTACTATTAAACCAACGGCGGCCTCAATGACCAACTATAACACCTACCGCAACAGGTATTATATTGCCTTACCTCATTGCCTCTTGCTCTCACTGCTGCATACCGAACCGCCATCGTGATGATGCATAACTACCAATTTCCCAAGATCAGCGCCACGCACATAGGCAAACGCTAAGTTCCGTGCCACGGGGGTTGCTGGCCATACTGCCGAAGGTGAAGACAATGTTCGACGCCGGCCTAGATGCTAACGCCCCCGGCGAGTACGACATCGGCGACTGAAGCCACACTCCGACAGCTGACCATTTGATTAATTGGTTTTTTAACTCACCAATACTGATCATCGTAGCATTTCCCAACACACAATCACTCATGTTCCCTGATAATAACCGCCACCAAGCTCGGCGGTCTCAAGTTCCAAGCGCAACACTATTGAAGGGTGTCCGGTCCAGCGACCGACTTCTTGAGAACCTTGCCATAGACTTGCAGAGGCGTTCGCCAATCCAATGTCTTGCGGGGTCGTGTGTTCAATGAATCCGCAATGGCATCGAGCTCTTCCTGGCTATAGACCGACAGGTCCGTGCCCTTCGGCAAGTACTGCCGCAACAGACCGTTGGTATTCTCGATAGGGGTCGGGAAGGCTTAACCTCCCCGCCCTCCGAACCGTGCGTGCGGTTCTCCCGCACACGGCTCTCCAGTCGATGGTTTCCTCATCGGGATTGGCTCGCGTGCCGCCATGCTCCGGTCAGGGTGAAGAGCCCAGCGGTCGCGAAGAACGTATTAGGCCATCGTCGTTAGTCCGAGAATGTCCGGCCTTGACCGGGGCGCTTCTCCTGCTTGCCCAGCATGGCCCGCAGCCGTCGACGAATAAAGCCATCCAGTGGCTGGAACGTCGTCCGGTAGGCGTGCTGGGAGTAGCCGAACCAGCCTCTCAGCATGGGATTCAGTGAGGCAATGACCTGCCGCAGACTCTTGCCCTCCGTCCGCCGCGTCTTGCTTCTCACCTTGTTCTTGAACGCCTTGAGGCTCTTCCGGCGTACCCAGCGCTTGCCCGCCTCGAAGCGGTAGCCCAGGAACTCGAACCCCTGACCCCGCCTCATTCATGAGGGCGCTGATCGAGTGTCTTGAAAGCCCTTGATGCCGGCCCCCCCCTCAGGAGCAGCATTTGCGGCGTGAGAGTCAGCCGGCCAATGCCCGAACAGAGCGTCTTCTTTCGCTGTTCTATAACTTTAGGAATCAATTTCGGCCTTCAGAGTACGCCGTGATCGCCGGCC
>NZ_AZQX01000139.1:0-8332 GCF_000568385.1 Halomonas sp. BC04 | reverse complement strand
ACGGCGCTGATCGAGGCCGTGCTGGGGCTGCGCGGCCGCAGCGCAGGCGAGGTGCTGCGCAACGGCCAGCCGGTGACGCTACGCCACCTGCGCGATGCGGTGCGCCAGCGCATCGCCTATCTCACCGAGGATCGCAAGGGCAAGGGCCTGGTGCTCAACATGGGTCTGCGTCCCAATCTCACGCTGCTCAACCTGCGCGCGTACTGCCGCCCGCTGATCGATCGGCGCCGCGAGCAGCAAGTTTTCCAGGAGGCCATCGAGCGCTTCGACATTCGCCTGAGGACCGAGGCACTCACCGCGGCCGAGCTCTCCGGCGGCAACCAGCAGAAGCTGCTGCTGGCCAAGGTCATGACCATCGATCCCGAGATCGTGATCATCAACGAGCCGACCCGCGGCATCGACGTGGGCACCAAGCACCAGATCTACCACTTCGTGCGCGAACTCACCGACACCGGCTGCTCGGTCATCCTGATCTCCTCTGAGATGGCCGAGCTGATCGGCCTCTCGCATCGGGTGGCGGTGATGTGTGCCGGGATACTGACCGGGGTGCTTGAGGGTGAGCAGATCAACGAACACGAAATCATGCAGTACGCATCCGGCATCAAGGGGGTGGGAGTCGATGAACAACGCCGTGCCTGATAACAAGCCGCTGGCTCAGCGCCGAGCCTCCTTCGACCTCAAGACCTGGGGGCCATTCATCGCCCTGATGGCGCTGGCGTTGCTCGGGGTATTGATCAATCCCGCCTTCCTGGGACTCGACAACCTCTCCAACATGCTGACGCGAAGTGCCTTTATCGGCATCATCGCCATCGGCGCCACCTTCGTGATCACCGCCGGTGGCCTGGACCTCTCGGTGGGCTCGATGGCAGCGTTCATCGCCGGGGTGATGATCATCCTCATGAATAGCCTGGTCGAGCAGTTCGGCCCCGGCCTGACCACCATCGTGCTGGGCATTGGCGCCTCGCTGCTGCTGGGGCTGTGTGCCGGCTTCATCAACGGCATGGTGACCACCAAGGGCAAGATCGAGGCCTTCATCGTCACCCTCGGCACCATGGGCATCTATCGCTCGCTGGTCACCTATCTCGCCGACGGCGGCACCCTGTCGTTGGACTGGGGCGTACGCGACATCTACCGGCCGGTCTACTACGGCAGCCTGATGGGGATTCCGATTCCGGTACTGGTCTTCCTGCTGGTGGCGGTGGTCGGCTACATCCTGCTCAACCATACCCGCTTCGGCCGCTACTGCTTCGCCATCGGCTCCAACGAGAAGGTGGCCGAGTACAGCGCCATCCACGTCGACCGCATCAAGACCATGACCTACATGCTGCAGGGCGTGTGCGTGGCGCTGGCGACCATCATCTACGTGCCGCGGCTGGGCTCGGCCTCGGGGGCCACCGGGGTGCTCTGGGAGCTCGAGGCGATCGCGGCTGTCATCATCGGCGGCACCGTGCTCAAGGGCGGGCACGGACGGATCTGGGGCACGGTGGTAGGGGCGATCATGCTGACCATGATCGGCAACATTCTCAATCTGACGGATGCCATTTCCAACTATCTCAACGGCACGGTGCAGGGAATCATCATCATCGTTGCGGTGTACCTGCAGCGCGCATCGTGGAGAAAGACAGGGGCCTGAGCAGCTCTGCTGAAGCATCAACCAATAACAACCAAGCCAGTAAAGGAGCGTCACCATGCGAACCATTAAGACAACATTCGCTGCATTTGCCACCGCTGCCGTGATGGGGGCACCGACCGTCGCCATCGCCGCAGACTATACCATCGGTGTGTCGATACCGGCCGCCACCCACGGCTGGACCGGAGGCGTGAACTATCATGCCGAACAGGCCAAGCAGCGCCTGGAGGCAGCCCATCCCAATATTTCCATTACCATCTCCACCGCCAGCAACCCGGGTGAGCAGGCCAACGATCTGGAGGACCTCGTCTCGCAGCGCAATATCGATGCGCTGGTGGTGCTGCCCTTTGAATCCGGGCCGCTGACCGATCCGGTGCGTCGGGTCAAGGAGGGCGGTGTCTTCGTCACCGTGGTTGACCGCGGTCTCGAGCAGGAGGGCATCGAGGACCTCTACGTCGCCGGCAACAACCACGAGATGGGGCGGGTGTCCGGCGAGTATATCCGCGACCAGCTCGATGGAGAGGGCGATATCGTGGTGCTGCGCGGGATCCCCACGGTGATCGATGACGAGCGCGTGCAGGGCTTCCAGGAGGCCATCGAGGGCTCGAATATCAACATTCTCGACATGCAGCACGCCAACTGGAACCGCGATGACGGCTTCGAGGTCATGCAGGATTATCTGGCACGCTTCGACCGCATCGATGCGGTGTGGGCCCAGGACGATGATATCGCCCTTGGCGTGATCGAAGCGGTGCGTCAGGCTGAGCGCGAGGATGAACTCTTCATCGTCGGCGGCGCCGGCATGAAGGACATCATCAAGCGCGTCATGGAGGGTGACGAGCTGGTGCCGGTGGACGTGCTCTATCCACCGGCCATGATCGCCACCGCCATGGATCTGACCGTCCAGCACTTCACCTCCAATGGACCGGTGGTTGGCCAGTACATCCTGGGTTCCCCGCTGATCACCCAGGAGAACGCCGAGCAGTACTACTTCCCAGACTCACCGTTCTGATCGACGCGAGCGGGCTGGGTCACGAACCCGGCCCGCTCCTCCCTACCAGACATCTATCGGGAGAGCTCACCATGAAAACCATCAAAGGGCCGGCGATCTTCCTGGCCCAGTTCGCCGGTGACGAAGCCCCCTTCAACGACCTGAACAGCATCGCCGGCTGGGCGGCAGGGCTTGGCTACAAAGGCGTACAGATCCCCAGCTGGGACGCGCGCCTGATCGACCTCAAACGCGCCGCCGAGAGCAGGACCTACTGCGACGAGATCAAGGGTACCCTGGCCGAGCACGGCCTGGCACTGACCGAACTCTCCACCCATCTGCAGGGCCAACTGGTGGCCGTGCACCCCGCCTACGACGAGGTCTTCGACGGCTTCGCCGTTCCCGAGGTCCGGGGCAATCCCAAGGCCCGCCAGGCGTGGGCGGTGGAGCAGCTGATGCTGGCTGCCAAGCATCGCAGAACCTCGGCCTGACGGACCACGGGACCTTCTCCGGTTCGCTGGCCTGGCCATTCGTCTACCCCTGGCCGCAGCGTCCGGCCGGACTCGTCGAGACCGCTTTCGATGAGCTCGCCAGGCGCTGGCGTCCCATACTCGATGCCTTCGATGAGGCGGGAGTGAACCTGTGCTATGAAATCCATCCCGGCGAGGATCTTCACGATGGCATCACCTTCGAGATGTTTCTCGAGCGGGTCAGCCACCACCCGCGCTGTCATATTCTCTACGATCCCAGCCACCTGATCCTGCAGCAGCTCGACTACCTGGGCTTTCTGGATGTCTACCGCGAGCATATCCAGATGTTTCACGTCAAGGACGCCGAGTTCAATCCCAGCCCCAAGCAGGGGGTCTACTCCGGCTACCAGTCGTGGACCGAGCGGGCCGGGCGTTTCCGCTCGCTGGGCGACGGGCAGGTCGACTTCAAGTCGATGTTCGCGTGGATGGCCGCCAACGACTACCACGGCTGGGCGGTGCTGGAGTGGGAGTGCTGCCTCAAGCACCCCGAGGTCGGTGCCCGTGAAGGAGCGACCTTCATTCGCGACCATATCATCCAGGTCACCGAGCGGGCCTTTGACGACTTTGCCGACGCCGGGTCGGATGAGGCGGCCAACCGCCGCATCCTGGGACTCGACTGAGCAGGAGGCGACGACATGAGCAATAACGGCAGTAATGAAAGCTACGCCCCTCGCCGACTTCGCCTGGGTATGGTGGGTGGCGGCCAGGGTGCCTTCATTGGCGGCGTGCACCGTATGGCGGCACGCCTCGATGATCACTATGAGCTGGTGGCCGGCGCCTTTGCCTCCGATGCAGGTCGCAGCCGAGCGTCGGCGGCGGAACTCCATGTACCTGCCGAGCGTGCCTATCCGGATTATCGCACCATGGCCGAGTCCGAGAGCCGACGTGAGGACGGTATCGACGTGGTCGCCATCGTCACGCCGAATCACGTGCACTTTGATGCGGCCAAGTGCTTCCTCGAAGCTGGCATCCATGTCATCTGTGACAAACCGATGACGACGACCCTGGAGGATGCCCGGACTCTGGCGCAGCTGGCTGAGCGCAGCGGGCTGTTTTTCGGCTTGACCCATAATTACACCGGCTATTCGCTGGTGCGCCAGGCCCGGGAGATGGTGGCCAATGGCGAGCTGGGCGAGCTGCGGGTGATCCAGGTCGAGTATCCCCAGGACTGGCTCTCCACGCGCCTGGAGGAGAGCGGCGTCAAGCAGGCCGAGTGGCGAACGGACCCCAAGCGCAGTGGCCCTGCCGGATGCCTGGGGGATATCGGGACCCACGCCTATAACCTGGTGCGTTTCGTCACCGGGCTGGAAACCCAGGCCCTGGCTGCGGACCTGCATACCTTCGTGGAAGGGCGTGCACTGGATGACAACGTGCACATGATGCTGCGCTTCAAGGGTGGCGCCCGAGGCATGCTGTGGTCGAGCCAGGTCTCACCGGGCAACGAGAACGGGCTGCGCCTGCGCGTCTACGGCAGTCGTGGCGGCCTTGAATGGTGCCAGGAGGAGCCCAACCGGTTGCTCCATTCGCCACTGGGCGAGCCGCCGCGGATATTGACTCGCAACGGTCCCGGCCTGGGAGCCGCGGCAGTGGGGGCGGCACGTATTCCGCCGGGACATCCCGAGGGCTACCTGGAGGCGTTTGCTCAGCTCTACAGCGATTTCGCCGAGCAGATCCGGGCGCGTCAGGGCGGCCGCGAACCGGAGGTATTGGCAACCGGTACCCCGGGTATTGCCGACGGTGTCGAGGGACTGGTATTCATCACCCGGGCACTGGCATCTTCCGCAGCGGGTGGCGCCTGGGTGGACTTCTAGGGTGGCGATCCGGCTCGAGAACGGGCGGCTGCGGCTGGTGGTGGCCCCCGAGTTGGGAGGGTGCGTGGTGCGCTTCGATGCCCTGACGGTGTATGGTCCGCTGTCGCTGTTTCGTCCCGGCAACGAGGACTCGCACGATCCAACGAGATGGGCCTGTATCCACTGCTGCCCTGGTCCAACCGCATCTCCGCCGGTGGTTTCGACTGGCGGGGGCAGCACTACCCATTGGCAGGCAATCTGGCGGGCGAGCCGTTGCCGATCCACGGCGATGGCTGGCAGCGGCCTGGCGGGTCGAGCACCAGGGGCAGGCCGAGTTGCGACTCGGCCTAGGCTCCTCCTGGCAGCCACCCTTCGACTATCGTGCAGAGCTCCTTTATCGCCTCGATGGGGGAGGCCTGACGGTCGAACTGATGCTGACCCATCTGGGTAGCGTCCCGGCCCCATACGGTCTGGGCTTGCACCCCTGGTTTCCACGCAGCGCCGACGTCTGCTCAGGGCGCCGGCCGATGGGGTATGGGAGGTCGATACCGCGCAACTGCCTACGCGCTGGCATCCCCTGGAGGCGGGTGACCCCTGGCATTTTTCCGTGGTCGCTTCGCTTCCCGCAGGCCGGATCGACAACCTCTTCACCGGCTGGAACGGTCGGGCGCTGCTCAGCTGGCCCGGGCGCGGCGTGGCCCTCGAAGTCGACACGGTGCCTTCCCTGTCGCGCTATCTGCTCTTCTCGCCGGGGGAGAGTGCTGACTTCTTCTGCTTCGAGCCGGTGAGTCATGAGGTTGATGCCCATCACTTCGACGATCCCATAGCGCATGGGCTTGTGGAGC
Source organism: Halomonas sp. BC04 (assembly GCF_000568385.1). Taxonomy (NCBI): domain Bacteria; kingdom Pseudomonadati; phylum Pseudomonadota; class Gammaproteobacteria; order Oceanospirillales; family Halomonadaceae; genus Halomonas; species Halomonas sp. BC04. The sequence continues at coordinate 2,549 of NZ_AZQX01000139.1, read as the reverse complement.
TGCAGCGCGGCCAGAGCCTGAGGCAACAGTGGCGATTCTCTCTCGCCTGGTCGACTCGATGACGGCTTTGCTGGTGAAGTCGCGCTCAATGACATGAGAGATGACGGCATGCAGGAAAACGAGATAGCGGTGGCGGTGGTGCTCGACATGAGCCTGGGTGAGAGCCCGGTGTGGTCGGTGGCGCGCCAGACCCTCTACTGGGTCGATATCAATAACGGTCGTGTTTATGCCTGGCGCCCCCAGGCGGGTACGCCCCCGACATGCTTCGAGCTAGGCGAGAAGGTGGGCTGCATTGCGCTCGCCGATAGGGGGCTGGTGGCCGCAGCCGCGTCGGGCATTGTGCGCCTGTCTGCGGGCGGTGAGCCCGAGCGGCTGGTCGACAACCCCGAATGGCAGACAGGTCAGCAAAACGAGCAGCAAACAGTGCGGGGCAACCGCTTCAATGATGGCCGCTGCGACGCCGCCGGGCGCTGTGGGTGGGCACCATCGCTGCTGACGAAGCGAGCCCTACGGCGGCGCTCTACTGTCTCGACAACGGCAAGTTGATGAAGCGGCTTGCTGACATCGGCATCTCCAATGGGCTTGCTTTCAGTCCTGACCGGCGTTGGCTTTACCACACCGACTCATTGAGCCGACAGATCCTGCGCTATGCCTTCGATGTCGGCAGCGGCACCCTGGGGAAAGGAGAAAGCTGGGTCGACCTGGAGAGGCTGGGGCTGCCCGGGGTGCCCGACGGTGCGGCGGTGGACAGCGAGGGATGCTACTGGAGTGCGCTCTACGGTGGTGGTCGTATCGTGCGCTTCTCGTCCGGTGGCGAACTGCTGGCAGAGCACCCGGTGCCTTGTCCGCACCCGACCATGGTGGCGTTCGGCGGCCCGGATCTGCGCACGCTCTTCATTACCACGGCCACCCAGCACCTGGATGCCGCAGGCAAGGCGCGCTGGCCGATGGCCGGCAGCCTGTTGGAGATGAAGGTCGGTGTGGCGGGGCTTGCCGAACCCGCCTTCGGCAGGGTCTAAGGGAGGCCAGGCCGCGCCCGGCACTCTATCACTGCCGGATCACTGCCGGGAATGGTCACGGCAGGCAGTAAACCAACCAGGCTCCTAGCGCTCCCGCTGAAGTCTCGTTCGTCTACCCAGATCGCTGAAGGCGGTCTCCAGCTCCTCGACGCTGACGACGCCCCGTATCACCTCGGTTCGCTCCCCATGTCTGTCGAACAGCACGATGGTGACGTGGTCGACCAGTTCCTTACCGGCGAACGACGTCCCTGTGAAGTGTTGATGTCCACGATCCGCCAGGCCGGGGCGTGCTCGATATTGCTCAGCGCTTGCTCGGCGTTGTCGCGCAGGCGACGGCAGTCGGGGCAGCCCCGGTCAAAGACCTGCACCGCCACCGGTTCGCCGCTACCGATCACGCTCAGGTCGGCCAGCGCGCGTGCTTCTCGCTCCTCGAGAATGAGCCAGGTCACCGGCACGGCAAGGATGGCCAGAGCGATCAGGATGCCACGCACCAGACGTCGAGGGCGGAAGCGCCGTGGCGCCTTCCCGACGCGAAAGGGTGGTTTCCGTGAGGAGGCGGTTGGCCTGTTACGCTTGTGCTTGGTCTTCGGCATAGTGGCGACTCTTGGCAGCAAAGGAGATTGGAAATCCGTTTGTCCAGGGGCCTGTCGGATTTGACCGATCGGGGTCGCTCAGGTCCGCGGGACCTCCAGTCGCCTGCCCAACGCCCGCATGAACTCGCTGCCCGCCGCGAGCTGCTCGATCTCGATGTATTCGTCGGGCTGGTGCGCCTGGGCGATGCTGCCGGGTCCGCAGATCACGGTGGGCAGCCCCACGCGCTGGAACTGCCCGGCCTCGGTAGCGTAGGCCACGGCGCCGCTGGGTCTTGCGCCGAGCAGCTCGCGACACAGGCTGAGCACCTCGGCGTTGTTGTCGTCGGCCAGCGCCGGCACCGTGGCATTGAGGGCCTCGGTGACGATGCTCGTCCCGGGGGCCTTGCGCTGCATCTCGTCCTCGAGTTCGGCGGCATAGGCGTTCACGCGGCCGATCAGGTCCTCGAAGCGGTCCTGGGGCAAGTGGCGAATCTCCCACTCGAAGGTACATTCACGGGCCATGATGTTGATCGCGGTGCCGCCGGCGATCTTGCCCACGTGCAGGCTGGAGTGGGCGACGTTGAAGGCCTCGTCGATGCGCCCCTCGGCACGCAGTTCGGTCATCACGTCCTCGATCTTCGTCACCAGTCGCGCGGCCACATGAATGGCCGAGACGCCCTGGTCGACCTGGCTGGAGTGCGAGGCGTGGCCGGTCACGGTGGTGCGCAGGTTGGTGGCGCCCTTGTGGGCCACTACCGGCTGCATCAGAGTGGGCTCGCCGACGATCACCGCCGCGGGGCGTGGGTGGTCGGCCATCAGTCGCTCGATCATGCGCGGCGCGCCGAGGCAGCCGACCTCCTCGTCATAGGAGAAGGCCAGGTAGATCGGTTTGGTGAGGTCTTGCTGTACCCAGTTCGGCACCTCCGCCAGGGCGCAGGCGATGAAACCTTCATGTCAC
>NZ_AZQX01000138.1:0-10228 GCF_000568385.1 Halomonas sp. BC04 | reverse complement strand
CGACTGGAGGCCGCAGGCCTTCCGGCGGTGTTGCCCGTATTCGCGACGACAACCAACCTTTCAGCCTCCGCCGAGGCGCCTGGCGGCGCCAGTCGCGATGCAGAGCAGCGCTCCTACAGCTGTCTTTTCCTGCCACGACACCACGCCGCTGTCGGAGGAAGCTTCAGCTCCGGTCCGACGCATCGGCGACTGGAGGCCGCAGGCCTCCCGGCGGTGTTGCCAAGGTTGACGGCTACCACTGACGCTGCGGCCTCCGTCGGGCGCCTGGCGGCGCCAGTCGCGATGGGGACTCGGAGCGCCGAACCGAGCGCTCCGACAGCTGCTTTCTCCACCAGACGCCTGCTGAGTCTTATGCGTAATCAGGTAGTTTTAACCTGCCTTGAGTGTGGGCGCGCGGTTCAGCCCAGCGCCAGCCAAAGGCCGACGCCGACCATCAGCGTGCCGGCGATACGATTGAGCAGCCTCACATTGCCGCTCTCGCCAAGCGCACGACGCAAACCTCGCCCTCCCGCGGCATACAGCAGCAGGCTGAGGAACTCGATGGTGAGAATCACCCCGATCAGAACGGCCAGCTGGCCCGGCAGGGCCCGGGAGGCATCGAGGAAGGGCGGCAGAAGTGCCACGAAGAAGGCCCAGCCCTTGGGGTTCGCTACCGCGGTGACGAAACCCTGCAGCGCCAGCTGACCACGGGAGGCCGGGGGCAGGTCGACGTTTTCGAGAGGGACCGCCATGCGGCCCCGGGACCGCCACATCATCACGCCCAGATAACCGAGATAGGCACCCCCCACCCACTTGAACAGGGCAAAGAGCTCCGGCTGGCGCAGCATCAGCGCGGCAACGCCGACACCAGCCGCGGCGGCCACCAGACCCACGCCCACCAGCTCGCCGGCCATCATCCACAGGGTGCGCTTCACCCCCTGGGTCATTCCCAGGACCATGGCAAGCGTCATGCACATGCCGGGAGTCAGCGACACGAACAGGAAGGTCGGGATGAAGACCGACAGGATCGACAGCTTGATCAAGCGTGCTCTCCATCACCTATTCCACGCGGGCCACCGCCTTCCGCTTCCCCCCAGCGGGGCATCAACCTGTGGTCGATGCCGAGCTGATTGAGGATTCGGGCGACGATGAAATCGACCAGGTCGTCGATGCCTTGTGGCCGATGGTAGAACCCCGGCGCGGCGGGCAGTATCACCGCCCCGAGCCGCGACAGTGCCAGCATGTGCTCGAGATGGATCGCCGACAGTGGTGTCTCGCGGGGCACCAGAACCAGCGTGCGACGCTCCTTGAGCGCCACGTCGGCGGCCCGCTCGATCAGGTTGTTGCTGGCCCCGGTGGCCACGGCCGACAGCGTTCCCGTGGAGCAGGGGCAGATCACCATGGCCGACGCGGCACCGGAGCCGGAAGCCACCGGCGCCATCCAGTCCTCGCGCCCAAAGCAGCGAATCTGACCTGGCGCCGCGGCGCACCGCTCGCTCAGCGCCTGGGCCAGACGCTCGGGCCGAGCCGGCAATTCCCGATCGGTCTCGGTAGCGATCACCAGGTGTGCTGCCTTGGAAACCATCACCCACACCTCATGCTCCGCTGCCACCAGCGCCTCTATCAGGCGCAGCCCGTACTGGGCTCCCGATGCGCCGGTAATGGCAACGGTGACCGGCGCCTTGAAGCCGCCACCCGCCTCAGCCATGAGCCACCTCCAGGGCCGCCAGCAGCTTTTCATGGATGCCGCCGAATCCGCCGTTGGACATCACAACGATACGATCCAGCGGCCTGGCTTCGGCCACCAGCGCTGCGACCAGCGCGTCGATATCCGTGACCAGATGAGCCGGCTCCACGATGGCTGCCAGTACCGGCTCCAGTGACCAGTCGAAGCCGGCAGGTTGATACCAGAAACTCTGGTCGGCAGCGGCGACGCTTGCTGCCAGCCTGTCGCTCAGGGTTCCCAGGCGCATGGTGTTTGAGCGCGGCTCGATCACCGCCAGCAGCCGTCCCCGGGTCGTCGCCGCACGCAGCCCCTCAAGGGTTGTCGCGATCGCCGTGGGATGGTGAGCGAAATCATCGATGACCTGGATACCGGCAATCTCGCCACGCACCTCCTGCCGGCGGCGGGGCGTCTCGAAGCGTGCCAGCGCCGCACAGCCCCTGGCCAGGTCGACGCCGCACGCATGTGCCGCTGCCAGCGCCGCCAGGGCATTGCGTGCGTTATGGATGCCCGTCAGTGACCAGTCGACCACGGCATCCTCATCGGTTTCCGCCTGCTGGTGGATCACCCGGAAGCGACTCGCATCGTCGCGCTCCAGCGCGAACCGCCAGGGACTCATTGGCTCCTCACCCATTCGCACGACCGGGGTCCAGCAGCCCTGTGCCAGTACGCGGTCGAGGGCGGGCTCGTCATCGGCCACCAGCAGCCTGCCGCGACCAGGTACGGTTCTTACCAGGTGATGGAACTGCCGCTCGATGGCGGCAAGGTCCTCGAAGATATCCGCATGGTCGAACTCCAGATTGCCGAGGATAGCGATCTCGGGGCGGTAGTGGACGAACTTGGAGCGCTTGTCGAAGAAGGCGGTATCGTATTCGTCGGCCTCGACCACGAAAGGCGCATCCGCTGCCCCGAGGCGGGCAGAAACATTGAAGTTGCGCGGCACCCCGCCGATGAGGAACCCCGGCGCCAGGCCGGCGGACTCCAGCAGCCAGGCCAACAGGCTCGCCGTCGTGGTCTTGCCATGGGTGCCGGCCACGGCAATGACCCGCCGCCCGGGGAGGACATGTTCCGCCACCCACTGGGGGCCGGACACGTAGGGCAGCCCCTGGTTGAGCAACGCCTCCACCTCCGGGTTACCGCGGGAGAGGGCGTTGCCGACGATCACCAGATCCGGGCGAGGCATGAGGTTGGCCGCATCATACCCCTCACGCAGCTCGATGCCCGCCTCCTCCAGTTGGGTGCTCATGGGTGGATAGACATTGGTATCCGAGCCACTGACCTGGAAACCCAGCTCCCTCGCCAACAGCGCCAGACTGCCCATGAACGTGCCACAGATGCCGAGAATATGAAGGTGCATCAGAATCCGACCTTATCGACAGGAAAATGGGCGCCAGCGCCCTACGCAGAAAGAGTCGGCAGACTAGCACGGCCCGCCGACGCGCCTCCAGCGGCGTGCAGCCATGCTGACTTTCGTCTAGAATAATTCGCCTTTTCGTGAAGCATGAAACGGACCCTTCCTCGCACGAGACCAGGAGCACGCAAGCCCCATGGCCCAGCATAACGCCTTCTATGCCCAGTCTGGCGGTGTCACCGCCGTGATCAACGCCAGCGCCTGCGGAGTGATCGAAGCCTGCAAGCGTCACCCCGACCGCATCGGCAAGGTCTATGCCGGACACAACGGCATCATCGGCGCCCTGACCGAGGACCTGATCGATGTCAGCCAGGAGAGCGACGAGACCATTACCGCCCTGCGCCATACCCCCGGCGGCGCCTTCGGCTCCTGTCGCTACAAGCTCAAGGATATCGAGACTCACCGCACCCAGTACGAGCGGCTGATCGAGGTCTTCCGCGCCCACGACATCCGCTACTTCTTCTATAACGGCGGCGGCGACAGCGCCGACACCTGCCTCAAGGTCTCCCAGCTCTCCGAAAAGCTCGGCTACCCCTTGACCGCGATTCACGTGCCCAAGACCGTCGACAATGACCTGCCGATCACCGACAACTCGCCGGGATTCGGCAGCGTGGCCAAGTACATCGCCACCTCGACACTGGAGGCCTCGCTGGATATCGCCTCCATGTGCGCCACCTCCACCAAGGTCTTCGTGCTCGAGGTCATGGGCCGCCATGCCGGCTGGATCGCCGCTGCCGGGGCGCTTGCCGGTAACGGGGAAGGCGAGCCTCCCCACCTGGTGATCTTTCCCGAGGTGGCATTCGATCGCGCCAGGGTCATGGACCGGGTGGAAGAGGCGGTGCAGAAGTATGGCTACTGTGTGATCGTGGTTTCCGAGGGCGCACGCTATGAGGATGGCACTTTCCTCGCCGACTCGGGCAATACCGACGCCTTCGGCCATCGCCAGCTGGGCGGGGTGGCGCCTACCCTGGCGGGCATGGTCAAGCAGGACCTGGGCTACAAGTACCACTGGGCCGTGGCCGACTACCTGCAGCGAGCCGCCCGCCACCTGGCCTCGAGGACCGATGTCGAGCAGGCCTATGCGGTCGGCGAGAAGGCGGTTGAGCTGGCCATTGAAGGCAAGAACTCGATGATGCCGGCCATCAAGCGCGTCAGCGAGACACCCTACGAGTGGCGCATCGAAGCCGCACCGTTGGCCGAGGTGGCCAACCGCGAGAAGTTCATGCCCGCTGAATACATCCGCGAGGATGGCTTCGGTATCACCGATGCATGTCGCCAGTACCTCTTGCCACTGATCCAGGGCGAGGATTATCCCCCCTTTGAAAACGGCTTGCCCAAGGTCGCCCGCCTCAAGCTGGCCAAGGTCGAACGCAAGCTGGAGGCGTTCAAGCTGTGAAAGGCGTGCCGTATTGTCGTGAGTGAACGGCCTTCGACACGGCCTATGCCAGCGACAGCATGGAGTGAACTTCAAACGGACCGGCCAGACATGGCCGGCCCGTCGTCCGCTGAGCCAGGCCTAACGCAGCAGCCAGGACAACACCAGCAGCAGCAGCAGGATTGCGGCGATACCCTGCCAGAAATTTGCCGGTTCGCGTAGCAGGCGAGAGGATTTCACGACTTTCCTCCCCTTACCGCCATGGTGACGCAGCGCATAGAGCAACTCCGACATGCGCCGGAAGCGCAGCGGGCGCTGCGGGTCCAGCGCCCGACGCAGGGTGTCGTCCAGCTCAAGCGTGACCTCCGGATTGAACAATCGAGCACTGCGATAGCTCAGCTGCTCCAGGTCGGTATGCCCCCGCAGCTGATTCGGGGCCAGCTCGTAGGGCAGCTTGTCGGTCAACAGCCAGTAGACGGTGGAAGCCAGGGAGTATTGATCGCTGCGCCGACCCACACTGTCATCCAGCGCATACTCCGGTGCGTTGTGTTCGCTGAGCCCGAGTTGACGCGCCAGCTCGCGGGAGCGGCGATGCCCCTCCAGGTCGCGCATGTGGCAGGCACTGAAATCGGTCAGTACGACCTGCCCGTGGATATCGATGAGGACATTGTCGGGATGAATGCGCTGATGCAGCAAGTCACGATGGTGGAGCGCCTGCACCGCCTTGCCCAGTTGAACCGCGATATCCAGCCGCTGCGCCAGGCTGGCCTGTGGGTGGCGCCTGGCCCAGTCGGTCAGGGTCATGCCGTCGACATAGACCATGAGGTAGTAGAGATAACGTCGCGGGCGGGAAGGCTCCATGACACGAGCCACGAAGGGTGACTTGACCCGCTCCACCACCCATTGCTGCAGCAGGAAGTGTTCGAGATAGGCGTTGCGGTTGGAGAGCTCCGGACTCGGGGCCTTCATCACCATCTCGCGTTCGGTGCGTGTGTCACGCACTCGATAAACCCGCGACTGGGCGTTACGCGACAGCACTTCCTGGATCTCCAGGCCATCGATTCGTTCGCCGGGCGACAGCTCAGGGGGGACCGGCAGGTCGCCATAGATACGCCCGGGATGGTCGCCCCCCTCCTCCGGCAGTTGATCGATACGCACCAGCTGGAAGCAGAACTGATCGGCGCCATACCCCCGGGCCTGAGCGCGGTCACGCGCCGCGCTGGCCAGCCGTTCACAGGCGGCATCGAGATCGCTGGCGTCCTCTCGAATCAGCTGGACATAGTCCGACGGCATCAGCGTGCCCCGTACCGCCTGGGTCGTGAACAGGAAGATATCGCCCTGCTTGAGGGGAAGCTGCAGGTAATCGATATCGATGCTGCCATCCAGCCCCATAGCCCTCGATGGGTAGCGATACCCCCCCAGATCGGTAATGTGGTCCCGCGAAAGCTGCTCGAATTCCGCACCACGCAGGCGAAAGACCAACGTATCGCCCATATGGAACAGGTGGGCCTCACGAGCCCGAAAGACCATGGCCGAAAGCGACGAGACGTAACTCCCATCCTCGACGAAGGTACTCTGACTGTAGCACCAGCCGTTGAGGGCACGCAGCACGCGGGTCGCCGACGTCTTGACGTCCCAATGATCGGGCGTGGAAAAGTAGTCGGCAAGAAAGCCACGCACGCTGAGATCGCCCGCCTGCTTGGCGATGGCATTGCGCGAACTGGTATCGCTGATCAGGGCGCAGGCGCCCTTCGCCGTGAGCTGGCCAACCTCGTCGGGAATACGAACCGACATGGAGCTGCGGTGGCGACGTCGATCCGGGGCCACGAAAGCCTGACCGACATTCAGTGACAGCTGGGTAGGTACCAAGGCACGCTCCTCACGATTTGCCGCTTGCACGATGTTTTTGCCAGATGCTGCCGTCGATCGCCCGGACTGCGACTTGCGCATGCCATCATACACGCTTGTCAGGGGCCAAGCCTGTCAACCAAAGCCCAAGCCCGCCGGAGGAAGCCAATCCATCACCTATGTCGCATTGGTAATCCCCTCTCCAGCTCCGTATAATGCGCCGCATTTCGGGCCACTCGCATTTTCGCCAAAGCATTTTCGCCAAACCAAGGAAGCGACGATGAACTTCGACAACATCCCTGCCGGCAAAGACCTCCCCAATGATGTCTATGTGGCGATCGAGATTCCTGCCCACCACACTCCGGTCAAGTACGAAATCGACAAGGAAATGGGCACGCTGCTGGTCGACCGTTTCATGGCCACCCCGATGTTCTACCCGGCCAACTACGGCTTCATCCCGCACACCCTGGCCGACGACGGCGACCCCCTCGACGCCCTGGTAGTCACTCCCGTGCCGGTCCAGGCAGGCAGCATCATCCGCGCACGCCCGGTGGGCATACTGAACATGACCGATGAAGCCGGCGAAGATGCCAAGCTGGTCTGCGTGCCCCATGCCAAGCTGAGCACCCTGTATGACGACGTGCATGAGGTCACCGACCTGCCCGAGCTGCTGCGCCAGCAGATCGCCCACTTCTTCGAGAACTACAAGGATCTCGAGAAGGGTAAATGGGTCAAGGTGGAGTCCTGGGAAGGTGCCGATGCCGCACGCAAGGCCATCGAAAAAGCCGTAGCCGCCTACGAAAAAGCCTGACACGGATTCCTCCCCGGATAAGATCGCGGGCCGCCCATTGGGCGGCCCGCGGTGTTACGCTCCCTGCACTTGCCGCAACCTTAATCTGCCGCAACCTTATCGACTGCCCCAGACCTGCCTTTACCCGAGGGATGGCCTGACTGGGGCTATCGTGCGACAAACAAACGCAGCCTAACGGGTCCGCTACAGTTCAAATGCTGTACCGACGTGAGTTATTCTGGCGGAGCGACTTTCCATCGCGCCTCATGCGCCGCCAGCGCGGGAACGCCAAGCGTCGATATGACGTCTCACTGGCGCCCGGCCTGGCCTGGAATGATCTGACCTGGAAAAGGATGACTGCGTTGCCTAACCGCTACCCCGCTCGATGGTTCGTCCTGCTGCTGCTCTTGTGGTTGCCGGCAATGGCCCATGCGCAGTGGTTCTCGTCCTCATCGAGCAACCAGGGTGACTTCCTGCCGGTCATGGAGGCCTTTCAACCCAGTGCGTGGCATGACGGCGAGACGCTCTACATCGGCTTCGAGAACGCCGAGGGATATTACCTCTATCGGCATCAGCTGGATGTCGAAAGCCGCAACGCCGGTCCCGAGCTGGGTGAACCAGAAATACCGCCGGGCGAATTCAAGAGCGACGAATTCCTTGGCGACGTCTACGTCTTCTATGAAAAGGTCGTCTTCGAAGCCCCCATCGAAGGTGGCACCGCCGGCCCGCTGGAGATCACGGTCCGATTTCAGGGCTGCGCCGACGCCGGGCTCTGTTACCCACCGGAGCAGGTCGACCTGCAGGCACCGGAACGCAACATGCCTGCCGCCTTCGCGGGCTGGCGTGACGGCGGTGAAAGCCCCAGCGATACGAATCGCGCAACGAACGCAGCCGGGACGCTGCAGCCACCTCAGAGCGCAGACGGCCGCTTCAATGCCCTGATCAGTAACGCCAGCCTTCCGCTGGCCCTCGGCCTGTTCTTCCTTGCCGGCCTGGCGCTGACCTTCACGCCCTGCGTACTGCCGATGGTGCCGATTCTCTCTTCGATCATCGTGGGCCAGAACCCGACCCGACCCCGTGCCTTTGTCCTGTCGGCCAGTTATGTCGGCGGCATGTCGCTGACCTACGCCGCGGTCGGCGTGCTGATGGGCCTGTTCGGCGCCGGCCTCAACCTCCAGGCCCACCTGCAGTCGGCCCCGGTCCTGATCGTCTTTGCCGCTCTCTTCACCCTCTTCGCCCTGGCCATGTTCGGCACCTTCGATCTGCGCCTGCCCCCTCGGCTGGCCGGGCGCGTCGATGCCTGGCAGGCTCGCGCCCAGCGCAGTGGCCCTCTGGGCCTGGCCGGCGCGGGCTCACTCTCGGTGCTGGTTGTCTCACCCTGCGTCTCGGCACCGTTGGCCGGCGCCCTGGTGTTCATTTCCACCACCGGAGACGCCGCCATGGGAGGCACCGCCCTGCTCGCGCTGGGCCTGGGCATGGGGGTGCCGCTGCTGCTGGTCGGCACCTTCGGYGCAACCGCACTGCCACGCACCGGTGCCTGGATGAACGGCGTCAAGATGCTCTTCGGCATACTGCTGCTCGGGGTGGCGATCTGGCTGGTGGAACGCTTGCTGCCGCCTCCGGTCACCCTGCTCCTCTGGGCCGCCCTCGCCATCGGCAGCGCCCTGGCCCTTGGCGCGCTCTCCCTCAACCTCGCCCAGGGCTGGCCACGGGTCCGCCAGGCCGCGGGTCTGCTGCTACTCGCCTGGGGCATCGCCCTGGTGATCGGTGCAGCACGTGGGGGCCATGATCCGCTTCGCCCCCTGGCCCCGCCGCTGGCCCAGACCGGCGGCGCCCAGCAGGACCTCGAGATAACCACTGTCGAAGACCTGGGCACACTGGAGGCCGCCCTGCTGCGCAACGCCGAACAGGCCATGCCCACCTTCGTCCACTTCACTGCCGACTGGTGTATCTCCTGCAAACAGATGGAGCGCCAGGTCTATCCCGCCCCTCAGGTGGCCGAGCCATTGTCGCAGTTCGCCCGCATCAACGTCGACGTGACCCGCAGCGGCGAATCGTCCCGAGAATTGCTGGACCACTTTGGCCTGTTCGGCCCGCCCAGCTTGATGTTCTTCGATCAGGGTGAAGAGATTCGTGAGGCTCGCATCCAGGGTGAGGTACGGGCCAACGATTTTGCTTCCCACCTGGAGAGCGTCCTCGACTGGCTTGGCCAGCGCAGCTGAACAGCACCTCGCCTATCTCATGCGCACGACCGTAGTGCACCTCTCCAGCGGGATGGCGAACACCGTTCCCTCTCGCTGGACATCGCTCGCGATTTTAGGCACACTCCGCCAACAACACTTATCAAGGCCGATAGCGTCGGCAATATTCAACATCTTGCCGGGATCTATCGAAAGTTGGCTTGGGTTAACAGCGCCCCGGCCACCTGTCACCTACTCACCGATCGAGACAGAGTCATGGACATCCGCAAGGTCAAGAAGCTGATCGAGCTGCTCGAAGAATCCAATATCAGCGAAATCGAGATTCAGGAAGGCGAAGAGTCTGTCCGCATCAGCCGTCATCCCAATGGCGTGAGCTGGCCGCAGCCCCACATGCCCCCCCAGTACGGTGCGCCACAGCCCGCGCCGGCCGCCGCGTCACCGTCACCGGAGCCGGCTGCCGAGACACCAACCCCGTATCAGGGCCACGCCTTGACCTCACCCATGGTCGGCACCTTCTACCGCAGCCCGGCGCCGGGGTCCAAGCCCTTCGTTGAGCTCGGCTCCAGCGTCAAGAAAGGCGAGACCGTTTGTATCGTCGAAGCCATGAAGATGATGAACCAGATCGAAGCCGATCGTGACGGCGTGATCGAGGCGATTCTGGTCGAGGACGGCGAGCCCGTTGAATTCGACCAGCCGATGCTCGTCATCTCCTGATCTTTCACCCAGAACTGGCGGACTCCATCATGCTGGACAAGGTTCTCATCGCCAACCGCGGCGAGATCGCACTGCGTATCCTGCGTGCCTGCAAGGAGCTGGGCATCAAGACCGTAGCCGTTCACTCCAAGGCAGACCGTGAACTGATGCACGTGCGCCTGGCTGACGAGGCCGTATGCATCGGGCC
>NZ_AZQX01000137.1:0-5293 GCF_000568385.1 Halomonas sp. BC04 | reverse complement strand
GTCTGTTCGGGGCGCTGTAATACCTCCCTGTACGCTACTTTTCCTTCCCTGGAAGACCCCCTCCAGACCTGTCCCCGCGCCTCTCGCTACCTCTCGCTACTAGCGTCGATTTTCGGCCACGAACCGCTGCACCTGTTCCAGCTCCGCAGGCAGTACCGTGTAGCGCTCCTCGCGCTCCAGCAGATCGTCCATGTGCGGCGGCAGCGGCACGCCGGGGAAGCCGGCCTTGACCACCGCCTCGGCGAACTTGGCCGGATGGGCCGTGGCCAGGGTGATCATCGGCGTGGCGGCATCGGCCCGGGCCCGCTCGGCGGCGCGGTAGCCGGTCGCCGTATGCGGGTCGAGGACCTCCTTGGTGCGATGATGCGCTTCGCGGATCACCTCGAGGATGGTGGCATCATCGACGCTGTGGCTGGCAAACAGCTTGCGCAGCCTGGCCAGCGGCGCCTCGGCCAGCGCCGTGGGCTCGGACTGGAAGCGCTCGAGCAGGCCGCGCACGGCATCGCCGTCACGCTCGTAGGCTTCGAACAGCAGCCGTTCGAAGTTGGACGACACCACGATATCCATGGAGGGTGCCAGGGTCGCCACCAGCTCCTGCTTGGAGAAGTCGTTGGCGGCCAGCGTGCGGTGCAGGATGTCGTTGGCGTTGGTGGCGATGATGAACTGCTTGACCGGCAGGCCCATGCGGTAGGCCATGTAGCCGGCGAAGACGTTGCCGAAATTGGCCGACGGCACGCAGAAGCTCACCTGGCGATGGGGCGCGCCCAGCGCCACTCCGGCAGCCACGTAGTAGACGATCTGGGCCATGATGCGCGCCCAGTTGATCGAGTTCACCGCCACCAGCCGGGTGCCGTTCAGGAAACTCTGGTCGGCGAAGCTCGCCTTGACCATGGCCTGGGCGTCGTCGAAGTTGCCCTCGATGGCGACGTTGAAGACGTTGTCGGCCAGCACCGAGGTCATCTGGCGACGCTGCACCTCGGAGACCCGGTTGTGCGGATGCAGGATGAAGATGTCGAGGTTGTCGCAGTGGCGACAGCCCTCGATGGCCGCCGAGCCGGTGTCGCCGGAGGTGGCGCCCATGATCACGGCCCGCTCGCCGCGCTTGGCCAGGAAGTGGTCGAGCAGCCTGCCGAGCAGCTGCAGGGCGACGTCCTTGAAGGCGAGCGTGGGACCATGGAACAGCTCGAGCAGGAAGTGGTTGGCGTCGAGCTGGTTGAGCGGCACCACGGCATCGTGGCTGAAGGTGGCGTAGGCGTCGCGAACGATGTCGCGGAACGTCTCGTCGTCGATCTCGCCATTGACGTAGGGCTGCATGACGCGAAAGGCGATCTCCGCATAGGAGAGCCCGGCCATGTCGGCCAGCGCCTCCGGGGAGAGCTGCGGCACGGTTTCCGGTACGTAGAGGCCGCCGTCACTGGCCATGCCGGTGAGCACGACCTCTTCGAAGGAGAGCGCGGGCGCCTGCCCGCGGGTGCTGATGTAGCGCATGGCGTTATTCCTGCTCGTCCAGCGACTCGACACGGATCCGCGTGACCGACCCTGCAATGTCGGCCATGGATTCGATATGACGGATCGCCTCGTTCATGTTCTTTTCACGGGTGCGATGGGTCAGCAGAATGATCGGCACCAGTTCCCCTTCGGTGGCCTCCTTCTGCACCAGCGCCTCGATGGAGATCCCCTGCTCGGCGAGGATGGTCGCCACCCGTGCCAGTACGCCGGGACGGTCGACCGCCAGCAGGCGCAAGTAGTAGGCGGTGACGATATCCTCCATGGGCAGGATCGGCATGCTGCCGTCGTCGTCACCAATGCCGATGAAGGCCAGGTAGGGCACCCGGTAGTGGTGGTCGGTGGCGATATCCCGGGCAACGTCCAGCAGGTCGGCGACCACCGCCGATGCGGTGGCTCGGCCCCGGCACCAGCGCCGTAGTAGAGAGTCGGTCCCACGGCATCGCCCATGATGGCAATGGCGTTCTTGACCCCATGCACGTTGGCCAGCAGGCGCTCCTTGGGGATCAGCGTCGGATGCACCCGCAGTTCGAGGCCCTCATCGGTCCGCTTGCAGATACCCAGGTGCTTGATGGTGTAGCCGAGGTTGTCGGCCTGCTCCACGTCGTCGAAGGTGACCCGGGAGATGCCTTCGGTATAGGCCTTCTCGAACTGCAGCGGCACGCCGAAGGCGATGGAGGCGAGGATTGTCAGCTTGTGGGCGGCATCGATGCCCTCCACGTCGAAGGTCGGGTCCGCCTCGGCGTAGCCCAGTGCCTGGGCCTCGGCCAGCACGTCCTCGAAGGCGCGCCCTTCGCTGCGCATGTGCGTCAGGATGTAGTTGCCGGTGCCGTTGATGATGCCGGCCACCCATTCGATGCGGTTGGCACCCAGGCCTTCGCGCAGCGACTTGATTACCGGAACGCCACCCGCCACGGCGCCCTCGAAGGCGACGATGACGCCCTGCTCGTGGGCGGCCTGGAAGATCTCGTTGCCGTGCACGGCGATCAGCGCCTTGTTGGCGGTCACCACGTGTTTGCCGTTGGCGATGGCCGTGAGCACCAGCTCCCGGGCCAGCTCATAGCCCCCGACCAGTTCCACCACGACATCGATATCGGGATTACGGGCCACCTCGAAGACATCCGTGGTGGTCTTGATGCCGGTGAGGTCACACTCCGGGTTCAGACTGCGATGCGCCACCTGTTCGATGACGATCGGGCGCCCTGCACGCCGCGCGATCTCGTCGGCATTGCGCGTCAGCACGTTGAAGGTGCCGCCGCCTACGGTACCCAGACCACAGATTCCCACTCTCACCGGTTTCAATGTCCCGCTCCCCTGTTGTGTATCAATGTCCAGCCAGTCGATATCCGGTCGTGCCATGCCGACCGCTCTATTGCCAGCCGTTCTGTTTTCGGCTGTGCGATATCCAGTTGCTCTATATTCCGTTTCTTCATGTCCAGCGCGTCATCGCCGGCGTACCGTCGCCGGCGATAACCCCTGACTGTGTCGTTGCCCGTCAGCCGTCGAGGCCGAGCATGTCGGCCAGGCGTTCGGCGGGCACGTAGCCCGGCACCATGCGACCATCGGGCAGCACGATGGCCGGTGTGCCCTGCACCCCGATTTCCATGCCGAGATGATACTGTGCCTCGACCGGATTGTCGCAGTCGACGGCACTCGAGAGGGC
Organism: Halomonas sp. BC04; assembly: GCF_000568385.1. Taxonomy (NCBI): domain Bacteria; kingdom Pseudomonadati; phylum Pseudomonadota; class Gammaproteobacteria; order Oceanospirillales; family Halomonadaceae; genus Halomonas; species Halomonas sp. BC04. The sequence goes on along the minus strand of NZ_AZQX01000137.1, from coordinate 2,124 downwards.
TTGCTGGCCCTTGATCGCCGTCATCGCCTCGCTGGGATTGTCCGCACACCATATCTGCTGCAGCTCCCGGGCGCCTCTCCATTCATGCCAATGCGCGGGAAGGCCAGATAGTGCACCTCGATGCCCATGGCATTGAGGTCGGGTACCTCTTCATGAAACTGGCGGCAGTAGGGACAGGTGGTGTCAGTGAACACCACGATCTCTGCCCGACTTTCGGCCGTGCCGCGAAAGATGACCCGCTCTCCCCTGTCCACCTCGGCCAGCCGCGCCACCCGCTCATCGTTGCGGGACTGCTCGGTCAGGTTGACCAGCCCCTGGCCGCTGTTCTCGTAGAGGTCGCCGACCAGGAAGTATTGCCCTTCCACATCGCTGTAGAAGGATTCCCCGGTCTCCAGGCGCACCTGGTAGATCCCCTCCATGGGCGTGTCACGGATACTGGCCACCGGCATGGGCTGGCCCCCGACCTGCAGGCGTTCAGCCAGCCGGGCGGAGTCGCCGGCCACCGCGCTTGCGGGCAGGGCCAGGGCGACCAAGGGTAACGTCAGGGTAAACAGGGTGCTGGCGATACGGCGTGATAGAGCGATCATGAGTCAGCCTCGAGGATGATGGTCGGCGTGCAGGGCTTCGAGTCGAGCCTGCGCAACATGGGTATAGATCTGGGTGGTCGACAGGTCGCTGTGACCGAGCAGCAGCTGTACGACACGCAGATTGGCCCCATGATTCAATAGATGCGTCGCAAAGGCGTGCCGCAGGGTATGTGGCGACAGCGGCCGCGTGATGCCGGAGGTCCGTGCATGGGCCTTGATACGGTACCAGAATGCCTGCCGTGTCATGCAGTTATCACCACGCCCGGGAAACAGCGCTGGCCGGGAGATATCGGACATCAGCGCCCCACGGGCCGTGCGCAGATAGCGTGACAGCCAGTGTACGGCTTCTTCCCCCAGGGGGACCAGTCGGTCCTTGTCCCCTTTTCCTCGCACACGCACCACGCCCTGGCGCAGATTGACCGCCTCCACGGTCAACCCCACCAGCTCCGAGACCCGCAGCCCGCAACCGTAGAGCACCTCGAGCATGGCCCGGTCCCGCATCCCCAGGTCCGTCGAGAGGTCGGGGGCCGCCAGCAGCCGCTCCACCTCCGCCTCCTCCAGGGTATCCGGCAGGTTCGGCCGCACTCGAGGCAAGCGAACGTCGGCCAGCGGATCGCGGTCGGTGCGCGACTCGGCCAGCGCCCAGCGATAGAAGCTACGCAGGCTGGAAAGCAGTCTCGCGTTGCTGCGCAAACGATAGCCTGCCGTCCGTCGCTCGTCGAGCCAGGCGGGCAGTGCCGCATCGCCGGGGGTGAGCAGGGAGCCCCCCACCTCCTCCAGGCGCTTGACCCAGGCCTCGAGGTCATGACGGTATGCCGCCAGCGTATGGTCGCTCGCCCCGCGCTCCAGCCACAGCGCATCGAGAAAGGTGTCGATCAGGACATGGGGTTCATCGACGTGCGACATTCAGGTAGTCCCCCGACGCTGCCGGACCTTGGCCCCAATGCAACGAGACCCCGCCCCGCGCAAGCGGTGACGGGGTCTCGCGGGTGGCGCACCCACCGGTGCGCCCAGGAGTCTGTCGGACTTGACCGATCTTGCAGAAGATCAGTGTCAAGTCCTACAGGCTCTCAGCCCAGCTTTTCCTTGATGCGGGCAGACTTGCCGCTGCGCTCACGGAGATAGTAGAGCTTGGCCTGGCGCACGTCGCCGCGGCGCTTGACGCTGATGGAGTCGACCAGCGGGCTGTAGGTCTGGAAGGTACGCTCGACGCCGACACCATGAGAGATCTTGCGCACGGTGAAGGCAGAGTTCAGGCCGCGGTTACGCTTGCCGATCACCACGCCTTCGAAGGCCTGGAGACGCTCGCGGTTGCCTTCCTTGACCTTGACCTGCACGACGATGGTATCGCCCGGGGCGAAGACCGGCACCTGCTTGCTCATCTGCTCGTTTTCAAGCGCCTGGATCACCTTGTTCTTGCTACTCATGACATAACTCCTCGATAACATGGCTTCGCCGGCTCGGCGGCGAAGCGTGATCCCGGCACTCGAAACTGGCTCGAGAGCGCGGGAAATGATGGGTGACGCAGGTCCACCGC
>NZ_AZQX01000136.1:0-6410 GCF_000568385.1 Halomonas sp. BC04 | reverse complement strand
ACGACGACCACGRCCATGACGATCATGGGCATGACCACGGCACGATCATGACCACGACGACGACCACGGCCATGACGACCATGGCGATGACCACAGGCATGACCACGACGACGACCATGACGATCATGGGCATGACCACGGGCACGAGCATGCCCACGACGACGACCACGGCCATGACAGTGAGGGCCACGATCATGACCACGTGCATGGCGATTACGATCCGCACGCCTGGCAGGATCTGGCCATGGGCAAGATCTACGTCGGCAACATCCGTGACGGCCTGATCGAGGCGGACCCGGACAACGAGGCCGACTACCGCGACAATGCCGAGAGCTATATCAACGAGCTGCGTGCCACCGACGCAGAGATCCGCCAGCTGATCGGGGAAATTCCCACCTCTACCAGCGTGATCACCGGCCACGACTCCTTCGGCTACTTTGCCAATGCCTACGGTCTGCGCTTCCTCTCGCCGGTGGGCCTATCCACCGAAGCAGAGCCCAGCGCCGCCGATATGGCACGGCTGATCGACGTGATTCGCGAACAGCAGGTCAAGGCCCTGTTCCACGAGAACATGACCAGCCCGGCAATCATCAACCAGCTGTCGGAAGAGACCGGCCTGCCCATCGCCGGTACGCTCTACTCCGACGCCCTGGCCACCGAAGGCGAAGCCAGTACTTACCTGGGCATGATGCGTCACAATGCCCAGGTGCTGCATGACGCCCTGGCCGGCCATGACGGACACGACCACGACGACGGTCACGGACATGACCATGACGACAACCATGGGCACAGTCACAGCCATTGATCGACCGATAGCGAACGCGCCGTGAGTGGCGGCGTAATCCACAGCGGGGGCGCCAGTGCGCCCCCGCTGCTTGTATGGGCTGCCTGCCCCACCCTCGCCTTGTGAACCCCGGCTTACCCCACTGCCGCCTGCACGTGCCAGGGTCTCCCGGTGAAAGCACTCTCCAGAAAAAACCTGGCATGATCTGTATTACCACCACCACCCCGCCACGCCTCTCTTCCGAAGAAAACTATATATCCTTCTGATTTAAAATAATTTAATACACGATAATCGGAATTTCCTCTGGATACCACTATCTAGACCAAAGTCGCGACCCTGCTACAGCGGCACAATTTTGGCACGAAATGCAAAAAGTGTGGCTCGATGCGTAAAACCGTCGCCAGGGTTTCCTCCTACCATGAAACAGCACCGTGCAACGGGGTAATCACACCGTCCACAGCCGGCCAACACCTTACGCACAAAAGTTCACACGAAAGCACACAGGTTATCCACAGCTTGAATCCAGTGCCGTCATCGTCAGGCGGCTCGTACAACAACAACGCACAAGGCAACAAAATGCACGCTACCCACCGCTTCGCCATGGGCGCACTCGCCGCCTCCGTCATGCTCGCCGGTCACGCCGGCGCCTCCGACATCACCGACAACGAGATTCGCATCGGCTACCTGGCCGACATGACAGGCCCCTACCGCGACCCCATCGGCCCCCAGGGGCTGGACGCCATCGAAATGGCCATCGAGGACGTGGGCGGCAGCGTGGGCGGTGCCGATGTCGTGGTATTCAGCGCCGACGACCGCAACAGCCCCGACGTGGGCTCGAGCATCGTGCGGGAGTGGATCGACGAGCGAAACGTCGACATGGTCACGGGGCTGGTCGCCTCTTCGGTGACACTCGCTGTCGTCCGGCTGCTCGAAGAGGAGAATCGCCTGGGGCTGGTCAACGGCGCCGTCTCCTCCGGTGTCACCAACGAGAGCTGCTCGCCCAACCATATCCACTGGGTCTACGACACCTGGGCCATGTCCAACGGTACCGCCAAGGCGATCACCGAGGAGGGCAACGCCAACTGGTACCTGCTCAGTGCCGACTACTCTTTCGGCCATGCCCTGGAGGGCGACGTGGAACGGGTCGTCACCGAGAACGGCGGCACCATCGTGGGCAAGGCGCGCCACCCCTTCCCCACCAGTGATTTCTCGTCGTTCCTGCTGCAGGCACAGGCGTCGGGTGCCGACGTGATCGCGCTCAACAACGCCGGCGCCGACACCATCAATGCGATCACCACCGCCGGCCAGTTCGGCATCACCCAGGCAGGACAGATTCTCGCCGGCATGGTGCTGTTCAGTACCGACGTTCGCAGCATCGGCCTCGAGGCCGCCCAGGGCCTGCAGTTCACCAAGGCCTGGTACTACGACCTGAACGACGAGTCCCGCGCCTGGGCCGAACGCTTCCGCGAACGTACCGGAAGCATGCCCACCATGGTCCATGCCGGGCTGTACTCCAGCACCCTTCACTACCTCCAGGCCATCGATGCCATCGGCACCGATGAAGCCCAGGCGGTGCGCCAGCAGATGGCGGATACCCCGATCAACGACATCTTCGCCACCGACGGCTATATCCGTGAAGACGGACGCATGGTCCACGACATGTATCTGGTCGAGGTCAAGACGCCCGAGGAATCCAGTGACGACGATGACCTGTTTCGGGTCGTACGCACCATTCCCGCCGAGGAGGCCTTCCGTCCGCTCTCGGATAGCCAGTGTCACCTGGTCAACAACGGTGCCTGACAGGCAGAGGGAGACCGGCATGAATACCAGCGCCATCGACGCCTCTCTGCTCGCGATACTGTGTCCCGAGGAGCGCAACGACCGCCCGGCCTCAGCCGCGAGAGCCCGGGCGAGAACGGCCCCCCAGGGAGGTGGGACGCACTCACCGGAAAGGTCGGTGGCAACGCCGCCAAGGCAGCTTGACGCCCCCTATGCCAGCGGCTCAAAGGCATCTGACGGGACCGGGAGGAAGTGGAGATGAGAACGTCACAACGTATCCAGCAGAACACCATCGGGGCTGCGCTGAGCCGCAGCGCCAGAAAGCACGGCGACAAGCTGGCGCTGGCCTTCGGCAGCCGCCGCTGGACCTACCGCGAACTCGACCGGGCGGTGAACCGGGTCGCCAACCGCCTCCTAGCAGCGGGCCTCTCACCCGGCGACCGCCTTGCGGTGTACGGCAAGAACTCCGACGCTATGTGATCGCCTGGCTGGCGGCGACCCGAGCCGGCCTGGTGCACGTGCCGATCAACTTCGCCCTGAGCGGTGACGAGCTGCGCTACATCCTCGAGCAGTCCGGCGCCGCCTGCCTGCTCAGCGACCGTGCCCTGGCCGACAACGTCAGCACCGCCACCCAGAGGCTAACCCTTGCCCTCTCTGCCACCCTGCACGCCGACGATGCGCAGGACCTGGGCGCACAGGGCCTGGATGTGCTGCAGACGGCGCTGTCGGATACCCGTGCCGACGAACCGGCGGTGGAAATCGACGGCTCCAGCCTGGCCCAGCTGCTCTATACCTCGGGCACCACGGCGGCGCCCAAGGCCGCGATGATGACCCATCAGGCGCTGCTCGCCGAGTACATGGCCTGCATGGTGGAGCTCGACATCAAGGGTGACGAACCGATGCTGGCGGCGCTGCCGCTCTACCACTCGGCACAGATGCATGTGTTCCTGATGCCAGCCCTGCTGCTGGGCGCCCCGGTCCACCTGCGCGAGGCACCGCTACCCGACGACTGCCTGACGCAGATCGCCGGTGAAGGCATCGTCTCCTTCTTCGCTCCGCCCACGGTGTGGATCAGCCTGCTGCGCCATCCGGATTTCGACAGCCACGACCTGAGCCAACTGAAGAAGGCCTACTACGGCGCCTCGATCATGCCGGTACCAGTGGTGGAGGAATTGCAGCGGCGCATCCCGGGCGTGGGCCTCTACAACTGCTATGGACAAAGCGAGATCGCCCCCCTTGCCACCGTGCTGCGCCCCGAGGAGCACGCGGCACGCCCGGCCTCGGCGGGCCGCCCCATCCTCACGGTGGAGACGCGCATCGTCGACCTGGAGATGAACGACGTGCCGCCGGGGGAGCACGGCGAGATCGTGCACCGTTCGCCTCAGCTGCTTACCGGCTACTGGGACAAACCGGACATGACCGAGGAAGCCTTCAGCGGCGGCTGGTTCCACTCCGGCGATGTGGGCTATTTCGATGACGAGGGCTATCTCTACATCGTCGACCGCATCAAGGATGTCATCAATACCGGCGGTATCGTGGTCGCCAGCCGCGAGGTCGAGGAAGCCCTCTTCAAGCATGACGCCGTCTCCGAAGTGGCCGTGGTCGGCCTGCCCGATACCAAGTGGATCGAAGCGATCACCGCCGTGGTGGTGCTCAAGGAGGGCCATGAGGCAAGCGCGGAGGAGCTGATCGCCCATGCCAGGGGGATGATGGCCCCCTACAAGGTGCCCAAGCAGATTCTATTCGCCGACAGCCTGCCCAAGAGCACCGCGGGCAAGATCCTCAAGCGCCACCTGAGACAGGAGCTTAACGCCTGAACATGAGCACTTCCGATGACGACATGACCGCCCTGTTCCACGACATGATCCGCCGCTGCCTGGAACAGGAGGTCGCCCCCCACTACGAGACCTGGGAAGAGCAGGGCGTGATGCCCCGCTCGCTGTGGCAGCGACTCGGCGAGGCCGGGCTGCTGGGTATCGACCTGCCGGAGGAGTACGGCGGGGCGGGGGCGGACTTTGCCATCACCCAGTTCGCCCTGGAAGAAATCTCGCGGCAGGGTTTCGGCGGATTGGCCAGCGCCTACAACATCCACGCCAACATTGTGATGCCCTACCTCCTGCATGTGGGCACCCCGGCGCAGCGGGCGCGATGGCTGCCGGCCATGGCCCGGGGCGAGGCCATCGGCGCCATCGCCATGACCGAGCCCAATGCAGGCAGCGACCTGGCGGCGATGAAGACACGCGCCAGCCCCACCGACGACGGCTGGCAGCTCGACGGCGCCAAGATCTTCATCACCAACGGCCAGGTGGCCGACATGGTGATCGTCTGCGCCAAGACCGACACCAGCGCCGGCGCCAAGGGGGTGTCGCTGTTCCTGGTGGACACCTCGCTGCCGGGGTTCTCCCGAGGCAAGCCGATCAAGAAGATCGGCCAGCACGCCAGCGATACCGCCGAGCTGTTCTTCGATCGATTGCAGCTATCCGCCGACGCCCTGCTCGGCGACGAGGGCGCCGGCTTTCGCTACCTGATGCAGGAGCTCCCCCGGGAACGCCTGGGGGTGGGTGCCCAGGCGCTGGGTTCCATGGAGGGCGCCCTGGCGCTGACCCTGGACTACGTCAAGGAGCGCCGCGCCTTCGGCCAGGCGGTGGGCGACTTCCAGAATACCCGCTTCACCCTGGCCGAGGTGCGCGCCAGGATCGACATGGGGCGCGCCTACTTCGAGCACTGCGTTGCCAAGTATCGCCGCGGCGAGATGAGCAGCACCGACGCGCCATTCTCAAGCTGGAACTCAGCGAAATGCAGTGCCGCAATATAGATTCCTGCCTGCAGCTCTTCGGCGGCTACGGTTATACCCGGGAATACCCGATCTCGCGCTTCTACGTGGATGCGCGAATCCAGACCATCTACGCCGGCACCTCGGAGATCATGAAGGAGGTGATCGCCCGCTCGCTGCTTGGCAGGGGCGCCAGCCCGGCCTGATGCGCGGTCACGTCCAGATACCAGAAAGCAGGACTTCAGGAGACATCACATGCTGTTCGATTCAGTCGTCATTCTCGACGGTGCCCGCACTGCCATCGGCAGCTTCGGCGGCAGCCTGGCAGGCCTCGCTCCCCATGAGATGGGCAGCATCACCGCCCGCGAGGCAATCCGGCGTGCAGGCATCGAGGCCGAGGCGATCGACCACTCGGTGTACGGGCACATCATTACCACCGCCCCCCAGGACGCCTACCTTGCCCGCCACATCGCCATGGACGCCGGGGTGCCCGACGGTGCGGCGGCATTCAACGTCAACCGGCTCTGCGGTTCCGGCGTGCAGGCGCTGTTCTCCGCCGCCCAGCAGATCGCTCTGGGTGACAGCCATTTCGCCCTGGCCGGGGGTGCGGAGTCGATGAGCCGAGGCGCCTACCTGCTGCCGCCACAGGCCCGCAATGGCCTGCGCATGGGACACGCCGAGGTGACGGACCTGACCTTGGGCATTCTCAGCGACCCCTTCGGCAGCGGCCATATGGGCGTCACCGCCGAGAACATCGCCAGCCGCTTCGGCCTGAGCCGCGAGGAAGCCGACCAGTTCGCCCTGGAGAGCCACCACAAGGCCGCCCGCGCCATTGCCGAGGGGCGCTTCGACGGCCAGATCGTGCCGGTCACCGTCAGGCAGGGCGCGAGGAACACCGCTTCGAGCGCGACGAGCATGTCCGCGATGGCGTAACCCTGGCCGACCTGGCCAGGCTGAAGCCCACCTTCCAGAAGGAGGGATTGGTCACCGCCGGCAATGCCTCCGGCCTCAACGACGGCGCCGCCTCGCTGGTCCTGGCCCAGGCGACGAGGCCAGCAGGCGCGGCCTGAGCCC
>NZ_AZQX01000135.1:0-14428 GCF_000568385.1 Halomonas sp. BC04 | reverse complement strand
CGGCCGAGGCGCCCAAGGCGGAAGCCAAGCCCGAACAGTCGAAGGCTGAACAGCCCAAGGCGGCCGAAAAGCCGGCCGAGGCGCCCAAGTCAGAGGCTAAGCCCGAGCAGCCGAAGGTCGAGCAGCCGAAGGCGGCCGAGGCGCCCAAGGCAGAGGCCAAGCCCGAGCAGCCCAGTGAAACCGACGCCAAGGCCGATGCGGAGGCTTCCAAGGATGAAACGCCGGCACAGCGCCGTCGTCGCCGTCGCGCTCACAACGACCCGCGGGAGATCCGCCGTCGTGAGCAGGAAGCCAAGGCTCAGGATGGCAAGCAGGGCTAACGCCCGAGCCGCCATGACGAAGACGCCCGCGCAAATGCGCGGGCGTCTTCGTTTCGGGACTAGCTGTGAGGAGCCGTCGACGATCATGGTCATCCAGACGGCAACCCCTCTCTGGGTCTTGATATAGCGTTGCTTAGTTGCCGACTGCCTCTTTTCATTACAATGGCATGAATATTTTTTTGGCAATAGAATAGTTTCAAATCTTATTTAAATCAGGCTGGTTTTTCGTAAGGAAACAGGGCTTGCCTCTACCAAGTATCAAGGACTCAGATTGAGAGCATCTATTCACTCTGAGTCGCTGTCAAAAAACGACTACTTGGAGGTGGCACCATGATTTCTATTCAATTCCTCAAGACAATCGGCGTATTGGGTATCGCAGTCGGTATGACGGCTGGACCTTTCGCGCTGGCAAATGCCTCAGGCCATGTCGGTGCACTTGGGCAAGAGGTAATGGACGTGCCACGCACGGATGGACCAACTGAACTTGTCCAGGCGGCTCCTCCCGAAACCGATGTCCTCCTTGTTATGCGCCGGGCCGATGCGCATGAGCGCCAGACTGGTGTTGAAACAAGAGATATCCCGGGCTCCCCGATACCGGGCGAAAAGGCCTTCCCAGGTGAGGCACCTGCTGGTGCTCCGGGGATAGCGGGGGCAGCGGATAGGGAAGCAAGGGATGCGCGTGGTAGAGAAACCAGGGATGTGCCGGGTACCGAGGTGCCATATCCGGGCCGGAACCACGTAATCTAGACTTCCCCGGAAACGGTGGTTACTTCAGGTATTGCCATGCCTGACTACCATCCGGCAGAGCCGTTGCCGAACAGGGCGAAGAGAAACATTAAATCACGCTTCATGACTCCGGCATTTGGCATCGAAACTCGCCAGGGAAGGCGTGCTCGGAAAGCATTACCCCCTTACATATTCTGAATAAACTAACGCTGCACTATCCTCCCTTTACATCGTCAGTCGCTGTGCATGGCATAGTTTGCCCCTGCTCAAGGGGCTTTTGTGTTTGCGTGGGCTCTTTGTCCTCTCGCAGAAGATCTATTCAAGACTGTCGGTGGTGACCCATTGAAGGGTGACCCGGGGCAACCGTGGCAATCAGCCCGCCAGCCGTGGCTCGCGCTCCAGCTCGACACCGAAGCGCTCCGCCACCTGGCCAGCCACCGCTGCGGCAAAGTCCAGCAGCTCGGCGGCGCTGCCGCCACCGAAGTGGACCAGCACCAGGGCCTGGCGGTCGTGGACGCCGAAGTGCCCCAGCCTCCAGCCCTTGAGGCCACAGCGCTCGATCAACCAGCCCGCCGCCAGCTTGATACGGCCATCCGGCTGGTTGAAGTGAGGCAATTCCGGGTGGTCACTCAGCAGTCGATCGGCTGTTTCCCGACTCACCAGCGGATTCTTGAAGAAGCTGCCGGCGTTTCCAAGCCGCGCCGGGTCAGGCAGCTTCTCGCGGCGTACCCGGCAGACGGCTTCGGCCACCTGCAGGGCCGTCGGGGCATCTCCAACGTGGCTGGCCAGGTCGCCATACCCGAGCCGTGGTCGTGGGGTCCGGGAGAGACGGAGCACCAGGCGGGTGATCACCACCCTGCCCGCGAGCTCATGCTTGAAGATACTGTCGCGATAACCGAACGCGCACTCCGCTGGCGTCAAGACCTGCTCACGGGCGTCATCCATGTGGATCAGGTGCACCGCCTCCAGCACGTCGCAGAGTTCAACGCCATAGGCGCCGATATTCTGGATCGGCGCGGCGCCACAGTGCCCTGGAATCAGCGCCAGGTTCTCGATGCCCCAAATTCCGTTGCCGGCCAGGGCCATGACCAGCGTGTGCCAGTTCACGCCGGCACCGGCGTGCACCAGCACCTTATCCGGGGCCTCCTCATCCAGCCACCAGTCATCCAGTGCCGGTTGGAGCACCAGTCCCGCCAACCTCTCGGGCAGGATCAGATTGCTGCCACCGCCCAGCACCGTCACCGGCAAGCCCAGCTGCCTGGCCTGAAACAGGAGTTCCTGCAGCTCATGAGTGTGGCTCGGTGCGGCAAAGGCGTCGGCGACACAGGGCAGGCCCAGGGTGTTGGCGCGACTCAGGTCATGGTCGGTCAGGATCTCACTCAAGATGGCTGCGCCTCGAGTCGCCGGCGAATATCTTCGACCAGCCCCCTCGATGCCACATCGACCAGGTCCAGCACCTCGTCGAAGCCCTGCTCCCCCCCGTAGTAGGGGTCGGGCACCTCGCGCTCGGCATGGCCGGCGAAGTCCAGGAACAGCCCCACATGAGCCGGGCAGTCGGCGGGGCGCTGCTCATGCAGCGCCGCCAGGTTGGCCTGATCCATGGCCAGCAGGTAATCGAAGCGAAGAAAATCATCCGCCGCAAGCTGTCGCGCCCGCAGGCCACTCAGGTCGATGCCTCGCTTCAGGGCGGCTTCACGGGTACGGGGGTCGGGTGACTTGCCCACGTGCCAGGCGGCAATGCCACAGGAGTCGACAGCGACCCTCCCGGAGAGGCCGGCGGCTTCCAGCTGCTGGCGAAAGACGCCTTCGGCGGTGGGGGAACGGCAGATATTGCAAGGCAGACAAACAGTACGCGCATGGCGAGCTCCTCAGTGGTTCCGGGCCAGCAGCGCTCTGACCCGCTCAAGATCCTCGGCGGTGTCCACGCCGGCAGGGTTGGGCTGTGCTGCCAGGGCGACCTGAATGGCATGGCCGTGATGCAGCGCTCTCAGCTGCTCGAGCTGCTCGAGCTGCTCCAGGGGGGATGGCGTCCAGTCGCCATACTCCGCCAGGAAGCCCGCCCGATAGGCGTAAAGACCGATGTGGCGCAGCCAACCATCGGTCTCGAGCCAGTCGGGGCGCGATGCGAATGCCTGGCGATCCCACGGAATGGGAGCACGGGAGAAGTACAGGGCCCGGCCGGAAAGCGCTCTCACCACCTTGACCACATTGGGATTGAATAGCGTGTCCACGTCGGTGATCGGCTCGGCCAGGGTCGCGATGGAGGCCTCGGAGTCGCCGATCAGCCGTGCCGCCACCTGGTCGATCAACTGCGGCGGGATCAGCGGCTCGTCACCCTGGACGTTGACCAGTACCGCTCGGTCAGCAAGCCCCAGACGCTCGGCGACTTCGGCCAGCCGGTCGGTGCCCGAAGGATGGTCGGCCCGGGTCATCACGACCTCGGCATCGTACGGTGCCAGTGCCTCGCGGATACGGCTATCGTCCGTGGCCACGATCACCCGCTGGGCGGTGCTTTCGCAGGCACGCCGCCAGACGTGGGCAATCATGGGCTCGCCGGCGATGTCGAGCAGCGGCTTGCCCGGTAGACGCGATGCACCGAAGCGGGCCGGGATCACGGCAATGAACGCATTGGCCGCGTCCGCCATCAAGCGCCTCCCATGCGTCCGGGTGACGTGGGCAGCTTTTCGTCGGCGTCCAATTGACGCGCCTCTTCGGGCAGCATGACAGGGATGCCATCGCGAATCGGATAGGCGAGGCCATCGTAGAGGCAATGAAGCTCCTGGGCCTCGCGATCGTACTTGAGCTTGCCCTTGCACAACGGGCATACCAGCATCGCCAGTAATTCCTTGTCCATCTTCTACCTCCGCGGTGAACGGTGACCGTTACCATACAATGGCCACGGTATTGTGTAGGTTATCGCAGCGCTTCCAGACGAGCATCCAGCCATGCCGCGAATTCGGCATCCGGCTGTGCCTCCACCTCCAGCACCCAGCTGTCGTCCGGCGCAATGCGCTGGCATTTTTCCGCATCCTTGGCCGTCATCACCACCGGCAGTGCCTCGTCGAAGGCGAAATCCCGGGCGGTGAAGGCGTGATGATCGGCCATGGCATGAGGTCGGACCTCTATTCCCATCTCCATCAGTGTGGCGAAGAAGCGGCCAGGGTTACCGATGCCCGCCACCGCATGGACCGGTCCTGTGAAGGGCAGCGGCTGGAGCGGGAAGCGGACGCCATCCTGCAGTGTGCGCCATTGCATGGGTGCCAGCCGAAAGACCCACCCCCTGGCGGGCATGGCAAAAGAGGGGGCACCGTTGACCAGCACCGCATCCACCTCGTCCAGCCGGTCCAGCGGCTCGCGCAGCGGCCCCGCCGGCAGGCAGCGTCCATTGCCGAAACCACGACGCCCATCGACGACGACCAGCTCCAGGTCACGGCCCAGCGGCAAATGCTGGAGCCCGTCGTCACTGATCAGGATATCGCAGCCCGCCTCGAGCAGCGCCCTGCCGCCACGCGGACGGTCCGGATCCACCACCACGGGTAGCCCGGTCTGGCGTGCCAGCATGCGCGGCTCGTCGCCACAGCGCTCCACCGGCGTTTCGTTAGTGACGCGCAACGGGTATTCAGCGGCATTGCCGCCATAGCCACGCGAGACGATGCCCGGCCGCCAGCCTCGCTCGGACAGGTGCCGGCCCAACCAGGCCACCATCGGCGACTTGCCGGTGCCTCCGAGGGTCAGGTTTCCGACCACGATCACCGGCACCCCGGCCCGCCATGTCCTGCGCCTGCCGCTGCGGTAGGCGGCAGCCCGGCGAGCCACCGCAAGGCGGTAGAGGGCTTCCAGGGGACGCAGCAGCCTGAGCCAGGCGGCGCCTCCATAGGCGGCTTCCAGCCAGCGCTCTGCCACCCGCCCCTTCATGCGTCGGAGACTCCTGGAACTGCAGCCGATAAAGGGCCGCATAGGCGCCATCACGGACCAGCAATTGATCGTGGGAGCCTGTTCGACGATGCGACCCTGCTCCATGACCAGTATGCGATCGGCCCGCTCGATGGTGGAGAGGCGATGGGCGATGACCAGGGTGGTCCGGTCCCGGCACACCGTTTCCAGCGCCTGCTGGATGTAGCGCTCCGACTCCGTGTCCAGTGCCGACGTGGCCTCGTCGAGAATCAGCAGCGGCGCATCCTTGAAGATCGCCCGGGCGATGGCCAGGCGCTGGCGTTGCCCACCGGAGAGCATGACCCCATTATCGCCCACCACGGTGTCATAGCCCTGGGACAGCGGCTCGATGAACTCATGGGCATGGGCCGCCCGGGCAGCGGCCTCGATGGCGGCCGGGTCCGCATCCGGGACGCCATAGGCGATATTGTCGGCGATGCTGGCATTGAACAGGGTGACCTGCTGAGACACCAGGGCGATCTGGCGCCGCAGGGGTGCCAGGCGGTACTCGTCAATGGGCACGCCATCGATCAGCACCCGCCCCGCGGTAGGACGATAGAAACGCGGCAACAGCCCCACCAGGGTGGACTTGCCACTGCCCGAACGGCCCACGATGGCGATCATTTCCCCCGGGCTGACCGCCACATCGATGCCCTTGAGCACCTCGGGCTGATCGTCACCATAGCGGAAGTGCACATCCTGCAGTTCCACCCGGCCTTCGAGCCGGCCCGGCTCAAGGGTACCTTCGTCGCGCTCGGCGGGCACTTCAAGCAGCCCGAACAGCTCGGCCGCGGCGGCGATACCCTTCTGGATCTCGCTGTTGACCTCGGTGAGCTGACGCACCGGCTTGGCCATCAGCGAAGCAGCGGTGATGAAGGCGACGAACTCCCCGGGCGTCATGTCATCGAGCAGTGCCGGCGACATCGCCAGCCAGACCAGCACCGCCAGCGACAGCGCCACCAGCAGCTGGATGACGGGGGTGCTGACGGCCTTGGTCAAGGCCTCCTTCATGCTCTGCTGGCGATTGTAGTTGCTGGCCTCGGCGAAGCGGGCCTTCTCGTACTCCTCGGCTCCGTGGGTTCGCACGACTCGGTAGCCGGAAAGGGCCTCCGATGCCACGTGGGTCACGTCACCCATGGAGTGCTGGATACGCTGGGAGATGCGCCGGAAGCGCTTGCTGGCATAGCTGACCACCCCGGCGATCAGGGGCGTGACGGTCATGAAGAGCAGCGTCAGCATCCAGTTGGTCCAAAGCAGGTAGCTCAACAGGCCGATGACGAACAGGCCTTCACGCAGCACGATGGTGACCGCCTTGGTCGCTGCACCGGTCACCTGCTCGACGTGATAGGTGACCCGGGATATGAGATGGCCACTGGAGTGGGAATCGAAAAAGCGGCCCGGCAGATGCAGCATATGGTTGAACACATCGCAGCGCAGCGCATGCACCACGTTGCGCGCCACATTGCTCATGAAATAGGTGCCGAGAAAGGTGCCCAGCCCCCGGGCGGCGAACATGCCGACCACGAACAGCGGCAGGAAAAGACGAAAGGAGGCGTCCGGGTTCTGGATGCCATCGATCAGGCGCTTCATCATTTCCGCCAGTGCGGTACTTGAGGCGGCATAGATGGCATAGCCGACGATGGCCAGGGCAAAGGAAACCCAGTGGGGTTTCACATAGCCCAGCAGCCGCTTGTAGAGCGTCCAGCCCGAATGTTGAGTACCGGCTTGAGTCACGGTGTCTCCGCTTGGGTAGATGTAGCCTGTGGCTCACGGGTCGCTATTCGCACCTGGCGGATGCCCAGCGTACCCGCCTGGTCCAGTGCCCGCACCACGTCCGCATGCACGGCCCGCGCGTCGGCCTCGAGCACCAGGCCGTGCATGCGTGCCTGCTCCGCTTCGGCGGCAAGCGCCTCGCTCAGCTCGGCGGCGCTCAGCTCACGCTCGCCCAGCCGATAGCGCCCCTGCTCGGTAACGACCAGTGTCACCGGCGACAGCTCCAGGTCGACGCCCGCCACGCTCTCGGGCAGCTCGAGCTCCAGAGCCTGGCGTGTCTCGAAGGTAGTGGACACCATGAAGAAGATCAGCAGCAGAAAGACGACGTCTATCAGCGGAGTGAGGTTGACCTCCACCGGGTCGCGGCGACGGCGCGCAAATCTCACGACCGCTTGACCTCCGGTGCGAGGCGGCCATCGGCCTCGACACGCTCACCCTCGCCGCCGTCGGACAGGCTCACGCTGCCCTGGTAGTGGGCGATGAACTCGACCACCTGACTGGCTTGCTCTTCCATGCGCACGGTAATGTCCTCGACCCGGCGCTGAAAGTAGCGATGGAACATCAGCGCGGGTATGGCCACGGTGAGGCCCGCCGCCGTGGTCACCAGGGCACGGGAGATGCCGCCGGCCAGATCGGCGGTGCGGCTTGCCCCGTCGCCGGCCACGATGACCGAAAACACCTCGATCATGCCTACCACGGTACCGAGCAGACCGATCAGCGGTGTGATGGCGGCAATGGTCCCCAGCGGGCTCAGGAAGCGCTCCATGTCATGGATCACGGCAGTGGCGGCCTCCTGCAGTCGGGCACGCACCTGCTCATGACCCAGGCGGGCATTGCGCAGGCCGGCGGCCAGCACTCCGCCCAGCGGCGAGTGCCCCTCGAGCCAGTAGAGGTTGACCTGGCCACGGGAAACCAGGGAGCAGACCTCCTGCCCCAGGCCATAGGGTGCGATGCGCTTGGCACGCAGGTCCACAGGCGCTCGATGATGATAACCGTCGCCAGCAACGAACAGCCCAGCAGCGGAATCATCAACCAGCCCCCGGCGATGAGCGCATCCATCATGTTCATCCAGCCCCTCCTTACTCAGCCACGACGGCTGCGGTCAGTGGGGCGATTCTACCGCATGGCACTCACCTTCGACACCGCTGCGGCGCCAGGGCATGACACGGGCCGAGTGAATGGGGGGCTCCACGTCAATTCCGAGCCACAGGGTCACGGCACCGTCGAGGGCGGTACTCCACTGGCAGCTGCCCCCGCGGCGAAAGCGCCGCACCACCTCGTCATGAGGGTGACCGAAGGCATTATAGCGGCCGGCGCTGTAGATCACGTGCCGGGGCGCCAGGGCCTGAACCAGTTGCGGCCCCGAACTGGTCCGGCTGCCATGATGTCCCGCCAGCAGCGCCGTCACCGGTCGCTGGACGTCGAGCAGGAACGCCCGCTCAACGTCGCGGCCGACATCACCAGTGAGCAGCAGCCGATGAGGCCCCACCGTCACCTCCAGGACACAGGAGCGATTATTACTGGAGAGTGCCGCGGTATCCTCGGGCGGCCAGAGCACCCGGTAGGTCACACCGTCTCGCTGCCAATGCTGGCCTTGGAGACAGGGTGTAAACGGAACACCGATATCCTCCCCCCGCGGCGCGAGAAACTCATTCACCCGGTGCTCTTCCGCCAGCAGCGCCACCCCACCGGCATGGTCGATATCGTCATGACTGACCATCACACGATCGAAGCGCTGCCCCGGCGGCCACAGCGATGCCAGCGGTGCGAAGCCGGAAGCGAAACGCGGCCCGGCGTCATACAGCATGCGGTAGCTGGCACTGCGCAGCTCCACCAGCTGGCCCTGCCCCACATCCTGGATCCGCACCCGCAGCGTACCGGGCTCCTGCCTCGGCTCCGTCAGCCCCAGCATCGCCGGCACCAGCAGCAGGCTGCCACCGACACGCAGCGTCGCCACCAGACCCGGCAATGACCAAAGCAGGGCGACCAGCCCCAGCATGAGCGCCAGCGGCAGGATCGTCTCTGCCGACGGCCACCATAGCGGCAGCCAGGCCACCGCGAACTCGAGCAGGGCGATCAGCGCCAGGGCGATGCGCTCGAAGAGCCACCAGCACAGCTTGGAGAGCGCCGGCACCGGCGTGAGCAGCCAGCCCAGCAGCCCCAGCGGAACGAGCAGGGAGCTGACGACCGGCACCGCCACCAGGTTGACCAGCGGAGCGACGGGGGCCAGCCGAGCGAAGGCGAGCAATACTGCGGCCGCCATCAGCGGCGCCAGCAGCAGTTGGGTGCGCAGGAGCGCCCAGGCCCAGCCACGAGCGCCGGCGGGTCGTGCCCGCCCCTGCCAGATCACGATCAGCAGCGACACGGCGACGAACGACAGCCATAAACCGGGCCGCCAGACCGATAGCGGATCCAGCACCACGATCAGCCCCAGGGCCAGCCACCAGGCCTGCCACGGCCCCGGCGCATGTCGGCCGCTGGCTACCCAGAGCCCAATCAGGGTCATGATCATGGCCCGCATGGCCGGAGGCTGCAGCCCTGCCAGCCAGGCGTAGCCGATGGCCACCGCACCGGCCAGACACCAGGGCCAGACCGCCAGCCGCCAGCACCGGGGAGCGACGAGTCGACCGAAACCCCGCGCCATCAGCAGGGAAAAGGTCGCCACCAGGCCCACATGCAGCCCCGAAATCACCATCAGGTGCGTGGTACCGCTGGCATTAAGCAGATCCCACTCTTGCCGCGTCAGGCGCTCGCCCGCCCCCAGCGTCAGTGCCGCCAGCCAGCGTGTCGTCACAGGCGGCAGCTGCCGTGCCTCGAGGTGTTCCAGGGCCAGTCGCCGCGGGGAAAAACCCGCCGGCTTCAGGCGTTCGGCCGGCGGTTCGCTGCGTACGTAGCCGGTGGCCTGAATGCCCTCACGCCAAAGCCAGGCCCCGTAGTCGAACGTGCCGGGGTTGGCGAAGCCGCCGGGCGGGCGCAACCGAACGGCCAGCGCCCAGCGCTCACCCGGTGCCATGTCGGGTGCCTGGAAGTGGCTGAGCCGCACGCGACGCAGCCGGTCACAGGGCAGACCCTCCGCCAGCAAGGGTCGACAGTCGTCCACGCTTACCAGCAAGCGCGTCAGCCGCCCCTCCTCCTTGACGGACTCAAGCCGGCCTTCCACGAGCAGGTCGACTCGAAGCAGGCCCATCGGCAGCTCGGCCCCCTTGGCCAGCAGGACCTGTCCCGCCGTCAACGCCACGACCAGGGCCAGCCCTACCCCTCGCCAGCTGCCTCTGGCCAGTAACAGCAGCAGCGCCAGGCTCCAGAGCTCCACCAGGCCTTCCGGCGCCCACCAACCCAGACCGACACCCGCCAAGGCAGCCACCGCTGCCGGTAACGCCATGCCAATTCGCATTCCCTTGCCCTTATCGCCGCCCCCTGGCTGCCCCTGTCCGAGTCGTGACTGCCTCCTGAGTGCCAGCCGTCCGGTCCCGTCTTGTCAATGCCTGCCTACCGCCGATACCCACATACGGCATGGCGAGGCAGCACCCTTCCATGGATAATAGTCGGGTCCCGAAGCAGCGAGCCAATCCGTCATGCCGCGCAGATTCCTGCAGCGTTACATGCCTCACCCCGAAACGCTCAGACGCCAGCGCTCGCTGCGTTTTGTGAGCCATATCATCGGCGACCCCGGCCTATGGGCACTGTCACGTCGCACCGTGGCCAACGCCTTCTCGGTCGGTCTTTTCAGCGCCATGCTGCCGATTCCCTTCCAGATGATCGTGGCGGCATTCGGTGCCTGGCTGTTGCGCTGCAACCTGCCGCTCTCGGTGGGACTCGTATGGATCACCAACCCGCTGACCATGCCGTTGATTTTCTACGGCAACTATCGCCTGGGCGCCTGGCTGATGAATACCCCTGCCCGTGAGGCGCCGGCCCGCATTTCGACCCGCTGGATCGCCGACCGCATGGCCGACATCCTGCCGGCCCTGGCACTGGGGTCGGTGGTGTCGGCTATCGTCTTCGCCATCGTAGGCAATGTGATCATCCGGCTGGTCTGGCGCTGGCATATTTCGCGCAGCTGGAAATTGCGCGCCATGCGGCGCCGGCAGGCGCGACTGGACAGGGAGGATTGAGTCCCGGCAATCGAATCGGCCGGGACTCGGGTCAGGTGGCCTGGATCAAGCGGAGTCGTGCTGCTCGGCGAGGCGTCCGCCATCGAGCTTGAGCACGCGATCCTGGTGTGCCGCCATCGAAAGGTCGTGAGTCACGATGACGAAGGCACAGGCGGTGGTTCGGGCCAGTTCGTCCATCAGCGCCAGGATGCTGGCGGCCGTGGTCTGGTCCAGGTTGCCGGTGGGCTCGTCCATCAGCACCAGGCTGGGATCGGTAACCAGCGCCCGGGCGATGGCGACCCGCTGACGCTCGCCGCCGGAGAGTTCGCCCGGCTTGTGGTCGGCCCGCTCGGCGATGCCGACCCTGACCAGCAGCTCCCGAGCCCGCAACTCAGCCACCTTCTTGCTCTGGCCACGCACGATCAACGGCAGCGCGGCATTCTCCAGGGCGGTGAACTCCGCCAGCAGGTGATGGAACTGGTAGACGAAGCCGATATGCCGATTGCGAAAACGGCCCAGGGCCGCCTCGCCCAGGTCGAGAAGTGATTCATCGGCGATGCGTACCTCACCCCGGGTCGGACGATCCAGGCCACCCAGCAGGTTCAGCAGCGTCGTCTTGCCGGAACCGGAGCTACCCACGATGGCAACCCGCTCCCCCGCCCGCACCTCCAGCGAGAGGCCATCCAGCACGGTGACATCCTGGGGGCCCTCGCGATAGATGCGGGTCAGGTCGTGGCAAGCCAGCATTATCTTGCCCTTGGCGTATGCCGCCTGGCTCATGTCACTCTCCTTCAGGGTGGCCGGATCATTCATAGCGCAGCACCTCGGCAGGCTGGACCCGCGCCGCGCGCCAGGCCGGGTAGATCGTCGACAGGAACGTCAGCCCGAACGCGGCGGCGATGATGTCGCGTACGTCGGACCAGTGCAGGCGAGACGGCAGGTCGCTGATGAAGTAGACCCCGGCGTCGAGGAACTGGATGCCCAGGGCCGACTCGACCCAGCCGATCAGATCCGAGATGGTCAGCGCCAGCAATACGCCCAGCCCGACCCCCACGGTAATGCCGATGATCCCGATCGCCATGCCCTGGACCATGAAGATGCCCATGATCGAGCGGGGCGTGGCGCCGATGGTTCGCAGGATGGCGATGTCGGCATGCTTGTCGGTGACCACCATCACCAGGGTCGAGACGATATTGAAAGCCGCCACCGCGATGATCACGGTCAGCAGCAGCGCGATCATGCGCTTCTCCATCTGAATCGCCTGGAACAGGTTGCCATGGGAGAAGGTCCAGTCGGTGCCGCGGTAGCCCGTGCCAAGCTGGTTGATGATGGCGCGGGTCTCGCTGGCCGCGACGAAGAGGTCGTCCAACTCCAGCCGCAGCCCCCCTACCGCATCGCCCAGGCGGGCAAGCGTCTGCATGTCCTCGATATTGGCATAGGCCAGGTTGGCGTCCAGATCGGCGCCAACGCTGAAGATGCCGCTTACCGTGAAGCGCTTGAGGCGTGGAAAGACCCCCGCCGGGGTGATCGAGGCCTCCGGCACCAGCAGGGTGACCCGGTCGCCCACCCCGACACCCAGATGCCGGGCCAGCAGGGAGCCCAGCACCACGTTCCATTCGCCGGGCGCCAAGTCATCCAGGCTACCCTGCTGCATGTGCCGGCCGATGATCGACACGCGATCCTCCCATTCGGGATGGATACCGTTGACCATGGCACCCTCGTTGCGACCGGCCGAGGAGAACATGCCCTGCTGTTCCACGAAGGGTGCCGCACCGATCACCCGCTCGCGCTGCATCAGCTCTTCGGCCAGGGCCTCCCACTCGACCAGGCCGGCGCGAGACTCGATCTTGGCATGGGGCACCATGCCCAGGATGCGGGTGCGCAACTCGTGATCGAAGCCGTTCATCACCGACAACACGAGTATCAACACCGCCACGCCGAGCATCAGGCCCAGCATGGAGGTCAACGATATGAAGGAGATAAAGTGGTTGCGGCGTTTGGCGCGCACATAGCGCAACCCGATCAACAATGGCAAGCGGTCAAGCATGATGGGCGTTCCTTGTCAGCGGGGGGTCATGGTACGGTTTTTTGCCGTTCACTGCACCGGGCAGGATTGCGTTTCCCCGATGCTTGCAACATTACCCGGCTCAGCCTACATTTCGCCGACTCGGCGATAGGACGCCGGACGACGAGACGCAACCCAGAGGCTCCCACCATGGCCAACCGCCTGCTTCCCGAATGGCACCCCCAGGACGCCATCCAGCTCACCTGGCCCAGCCCCACCAGCGACTGGGCACCGCTGCTCGAGCGCTTCGAGGCCACCATGGAGAGCATCGTGGTAGCGGTGGCACGCTATCAGTCCGTCGTGATCAGCGTGCCCTCGACCGCCACGCGCCACCACCTGCAGCGCCGCTTCGCCTGCCTCGGCGTTCCTGCCGAGCGATTGCACCTGATCGTCGCCCAGGCCGACGACACCTGGGCACGGGACCATGGCCCCATCGGCATCATCCGCGACGGTGAACTCCATTTGCTGGACTTTGTCTTTACCGGCTGGGGCGGCAAATTCAAGGCGACCCGGGACAACACCCTGACTCGACGCCTTGTAGAAGCTGGCCTCTTCGCCTGCCCGGTGGAGCCGCGCGACCTGGTGCTGGAAGGCGGCGCCATCGAGAGCGATGGTGAAGGCACACTCTTGACCACCGAGGCCTGCCTGCTCAACCCCAATCGCAACCCGCAGCTCGACCGCAGCGCGGTGGAAACCGTGCTCAAGGAGGCATTCGGGGTCGAGCGGGTGCTGTGGCTGACCAGCGGCCACCTGGAGGGAGACGACACCGACAGCCATGTGGACACCCTGGCGCGCTTCTGCGACAGCGAGACCATCGCCTATGTCAGGTGTGACGATCCTACCGATCCCCACTACGCCGCCCTCACCGCCATGGAGAACGAACTGGCCGCTTTCCGTCGTGCCGATGGCCGGCCCTACCGGCTGATTCCGCTGCCGTGGCCGCGACCCTGCTTCGATCCGGTGGATGGCCATCGGCTGCCAGCCACCTATGCCAATTTCCTGATCATCAACGGTGCAGTACTGGTTCCCATCTACGGCAGTGATGCCGACAGCCGGGCATTGGCAGCCCTTGGGACGGCCTTTCCCGACCATGACATCGTGCCCATCGACTGCCTCAGCGTGATCCGACAGCACGGCAGCCTGCACTGCCTGACCATGCAGCTGCCTAAGGGCAGTCTGGCGACACACACCTAAATCAAAGGCGACGATCAGGCCTTGGGTTGTTGCATAGGCACGAAGCGAGGGGTGCCGGAGTCAAGTCGTAGAGGAGGTCCTACGCCAGGGAAGGCGTCGGTAGCGTACAGGGAAGTATTCACAGCGCCTCCTCGAAGACTTGACGCAAGGCTAACCCGAGCGGTAGATGCGATCTGCGATAGCCTTGGAGTTAAGCCTGGAGCGTTGACACACGAGGAGAATTACCATCATGTCCCGTCATCTCAAGGTCGGCCTGGTCCAGCAGCCCGCCTGGCCCGACAAGGCCGCAAGCCTGGCCGAGAGCGAGGCCGGCGTGCGCGAAC
>NZ_AZQX01000134.1:0-8124 GCF_000568385.1 Halomonas sp. BC04 | reverse complement strand
TTAAGATATATATGTACCCCCGCATTTCGACCTCTAAAAATTAACAGTGATTGGACTGCACGTCCTGATATAGAATGAACACCCCTGCGCGTTCAACAATATTATCTGACGCGCTTCATTTCTTCCAACGCATTGATTTTACTTGTACCTAAGCATAGCTCGGCCACCTATGCAGAATTCGCGTGCATGCACGTTTTGTCGGAGCCAATATACTGTATGCGAATCTGCTGATATAAAAATGCTAAGCATGGAGGCTAAAGCTTGAGCCCAAAGCTTATGGAATAGTTAAAGGCAACCAATTGAGTAAAGCCCGCCAGCCCCCGGATCAAGAAGACCTACGATAGATTGCGTGTGCGGGACAATGGCTTGGCCGAGGTGCGTAGCCGGTTGGATTGAGCCGTCGATTTCAGGGACGCTACCGCCCTGCTGGCAGAATGGATGATGTTTCTCGTCATCCCTAGTGCGGCATCCCTGAGTGCATCTTGGTCACATGAGCCATCTTCTGCGGCCTTTACCTAACGTAACCAAGGAAAGCGTTGAGGGCAACGCCTGGGCATGAGATCGGGTTGCGGCACTCTGAGTGTCGTTATCAGCGCGCTGGGAGCCTGAACAAGCAGAGTACTTTCATACAGACTTGACCACAGTCAAGAACGGTTACAATAGACCAAGGGCGGCTGGCAGCTGGCATCGCCGGGGTGGCATAGTTCATCTGACTCGAATATGGACGGGGGCTGCCGTGAAGCCGTTTCAAGTGTCACGTACACCAGCGCTGGCCAGCCTGCTTGCCGGCGCCTGCCTGCTCGGTTCCGCCAGCCTTGCCCTGGCGGCTGAGGAGCACAACCCGGCCGAGCCTACTCCGGAGCTGCTCACGGCGCTGCACCAGGGCGGCTTCGTGCTCTACCTGCGCCATGGGCCGACGGACACGAGTGTTCCCGACCGGGTGCCGGTCGATTTCGACGACTGCACTACTCAGCGCCCCCTGAGCGACGAGGGCCGCCAGGTCATGCAGGGAGTTGCCGAAGGACTGGCAGGTCACGCCTGGCCGATCGAAGCGCCCATTCTGGTCAGCCCCTTCTGTCGCGCCCAGGAAACCGCCCGCATCGCGTTTCCCACCCAGGCACATCGGATCGACGACTTGCTGCGTTACACCGCGGCAATGACGGATGAAGAAAAACGGCCCGTGATCGAGCATACCGGCAAGATGCTGTCACTGCCGGTAGAGGCAACGTCAACCGCATGATCGTGGCCCACGGGCCCAACCTGGCCGACCTGATGAACTACTTCCCTCCCGAAGGCACCCTGGTGATTTTTTCTCCGCTTGGTGAGGAGGGGTATCTTTATCGTGCCAGTATTGCGCCCGATCTGTGGGCTGCTCTCGACCTATACCCGCCAGCAGAGCAGTAAGGGACTCGCATGAAGCCAAGCCGGCCGCTGCTCTGGGTCTTCCTCCTGCCCACCCTGGTGGTGTTGATCCCGGCGCTGCTGTTCGGCTTCGGCGCCGTCCAGGTGCTCAAGGAGCGTGTGAGCCAAAATCATGCCAGCCAGCTGCAGGACCTTTCCGCCCTGCAGCAGGCCGCCGACTATAAACAGAGCCTGGCCGAGCTGCACAAGGACGTGGTGGACATGCTGCAACAGGCGGACCGCGGTGAGCTCACCCCGCTTGCCAGCTACCGGCTGCATTCGAGTTTCGTCAATGAACTAGCCACGCTCGGTGGACAGGTGCAGGCACTAACCGAAACGCCTTTGATGGTGGACCTCAACCACGGAAGTGCCCAGCAACTGCGGGAGGCATTCGAGGCCTACCGAAGCTTCATCATCATGGCCAGTGACATCGCCACGATAGATCCCACTCAGGCCCGGCACTACCTGGATGAAGCTCAACAAGCGTTTCTACGTTTCGCGATGCTGACGGGGCGCCTGTCGTCGAAGCTCTCTCAGCGCACCAGCGATCGCACCGAGGACTCCTATCAGGCCATCCTCGGGCACTTGGGCACGGTAACGCTGCTTGGCGGGCTTACCTTGTTGCTGATGCTCCTGGCGGCCTTCTACTCCGCAAGGTACTCAATCGTCATCTGCTGGCCATCGGCGAAGCCTTGCTCAGCCTTGCCCGCCTGCGCCGAGAGGTACCTGAATTGCCACGCATCCAGCGTCTGGCAGAGCGCGGCCGGGGCCAGATGCGACAGATTGCCCGTACGGTGTTGCGACTGCGCGAAAGCGAGGCACGACGCCTCGTCGCCGAGCGCAAGGCCCACCAGTTGACCCATTTCGATGGACTGACTGAGCTGCCCAACTGGCACATGATGAGCGAGCATCTTGCCCATTCGCTCCAGCAGTGCCCGCGCACGGGGCAGCATGGTGCGCTGATCTACCTGGACATCGATCTCTTTCAGCAGATCAACGAAAGCTATGGACATCGCACCGGTGACCGGCTGCTTCAGGAGATCGCCCAGCGCCTGGGGGCCTTTCAGAAACACGGCTGTATTCCGGGACGCCTGGGCGGCGACGAATTCCTGCTGGTCATCGCTTCACTACCGGGTCAGGCGGACAGGGCAGCCAGTCGCGCCGAGGAGCTGGCAGACCGAATTCGCCTGGCCATTGCCGAACCCTATTCGCTCGACGGAATTCAGCACTTTCTCTCGGCCAGTCAGGGAGTGGCCATGTTCAATGGCGCCGACGAGGTGGAAACCCTGTTCAAGCTGGCCGATGCCGCCTGCCACCAAGCCAAGCTGGCCGGAAGAAATACCATCCGTTTCCATGATGATGCCATCCAGGCCGCGATGGAGGCACGCAATGAAACCAAGCGCGACCTGCGCCTGGCCTTGCAGCGCAGCGAGTTCCGACTGGTCTACCAGCTCCAGTACGACCAGGGTCACCGCCCCCTGGGAGCCGAAGCGCTGGTGCGCTGGCAGCACCCCACGCGGGGGATGATTTCACCGGCCGAATTCATTCCCCTGGCCGAAGAGAGCGGCCTGATCGTCCCGCTGGGCGACTGGGTGCTCGAGCAGGCATGTCGCCAGCTGGTGGCCTGGCAGAAGCACAGCGCCACGGCACATCTGACCCTGGCCGTGAATGTCAGCGCCCTCCAGTTCAAGGAGAGCGATTTTGTCGAGCGTATCCAGCGGATCCTTGCCGCCAGCGGCGCCGAGCCCCAGCGCCTCAAGCTGGAGCTGACGGAGAGCAGCCTGCTCGACGATGTCGAGGCCGGCATCGACAAGATGCAGCGCCTCAAGGCAGTTGGCATCAGCTTCGCCATGGACGACTTCGGTACCGGCTACTCCTCGCTGCAGTACCTCAAGCGGCTGCCGCTGGACCAGATCAAGGTCGATCAGGCTTCGTCCGCGACCTGCTGCAAAGCAGCGACGACATGGCCATCGTGCGCACCATCATCGCCATGGGTATCGCGCTCCAGCTCGAGGTAGTAGCCGAAGGTGTGGAAAACGCTCGACAACTGGAGTGGCTCACTGAGGAGGGTTGTCACGTATTTCAGGGCTATTTCTTCTGCCGGCCAATGCCGGTCGACCAACTCGAGAGCCTTCTTGCCCCGACGGCGGTGAACTGAACCCCCGCTTTGCCCAGGATTTCACCCGCCCCCATCGGCCCCCTCCATTCTGAAATCTTTTTCCATGTTGGCCTAAGACCTTGGTCGAAACACACCTGTCCAAGTGGTCAAATGTTGGCTAGGCTGTCCAAACCCTTGATTGACCATGTGGTCAGAATAAAAGATTAGCTCTGACTTCAGCCCCAAACTCCTCGCTCTCCAACAACAATGGGATCAACGATATGGAACCGAACTCCTCCTCCCTTGCCGACAAGAGCGGCGTCCGGTCCGATGAACGGATCGCCGGGCCTGCCAACTGGCTGGACCACTATTTCGGCGTGACGCGCCGCGGCTCGTCGCTACGCACCGAGTTCCTGGCCGGCATCGCCACCTTCCTGGCCGGCATGTACATCATCGTGGTAAACCCGGCGATCCTCAGCGATGCCGGCATCCCCTTCACTGCCGCCCTCTCGGCCACGGTGCTGATCAGTTTCTTGAGCAGCCTGGCCATGGGGCTCTATGCCCGTAACCCGATCCTGGTGGCGCCGGGCATGGGCATGAACGCCCTGTTCACCTACACCCTGGTGCAGGGCGCCGGCCTCTCCTGGGAAGTGGCCCTGGGCTGCGTATTCTGGTCCGGGGTGCTGTTCGCCACACTGGCCATGTTCAACGTCCGCAAGGCGATCATCGAGGCCATTCCGCCTTCGCTGCGCTATGCCATCACCTGCGGCATCGGCCTGTTCATCACCTTCATCGGCTTCAAGAATGCGGGCTTCATCGTTGGCAGCGACGCCACTCTGGTCACGCTGGGCAACATGGATGCCAGCATGGTGACCTTCTTCATCGGCATGATGGCGACGGCGATCCTGGTCATCCTGCGCTTCAACGGGGCGCTGATCCTGGGCATCGCCCTGACCACCCTGCTGGCCTCGCCCATGGGCCGGCTCTGGGGTGGCGACGTGGTGGTGGAATGGAGCGGCCTGGCCGCCTGGCCCGATTTCAGCGCCGTGATGCAGGTGGATATCTGGGGGGCGCTTAAGGTGGCCTACCTGCCGTTCATCTTCGTGATGCTGTTCACCAACTTCTTCGATGCCCTGTCTTGCTTCATGGCGCTCTCCGAGTCGGCCGACCTCAAGGACAAGGATGGCAACCCGCGCAACCTGAAGCGCTCCATGACCGTGGATGCCTTCGCTTCGATGATCGCGGCCCCGCTGGGTACCAGTGCGGCCCAGACCTTCATCGAATCCGGTGCCGGCGTTGCCCAGGGCGGCCGCACCGGGCTGGTGGCGGTGGTCATCGCCTTTCTGTTCCTGCCGTTCCTGTTCCTGTCTCCGCTGCTGTCGCTGGTGCCCGGCATCGCCACCGCGCCGGCACTGGTGCTGGTGGGACTCTTCATGCTGGCGCCGATCAGCAAGATCGAATGGGGGAAGTTCGACCAGGCCTTCCCCGCCTTCCTGGCCATCATCCTGATGCCGCTGACCTACTCGATCACCCTGGGTATCGCCTTCGGCTTCCTCAGCTTCGTGGTCATCAAGCTCTTTACCGGCCGCATCACGGACATCAAGCCGGCCATGTGGGTCTCCGCAGCCTGAGCGTAGTGATGCTGGTCACTACGCACTGATCGCCCGAGGCCGCCAGGGATGGCGGCTTCTGGTAATGGTCAACCTGCCTTGGCCCTTCGCTATTGATACCGACCGCTCCTACTCCTGCTCAAGCGACAGAATCCAGCCCACCAAAGTCCGAATATCCTCCATCGGCACACGACGGCTGGGGGTCATGCGCTCATCCCCCAGTTACCGCTGCCGCCCTCACGCACCGTTTCAACCAGGCGTTCGAAGGCTTCGTCATCATCACGATAGCGTTCGGCAACGTCGAGCCAGGCGGGCCCACGCAGGCTGCGCTCCAAGTCGTGGCAATTGAAGCAGCCGCTGTCCCAGGCCAAGTCGATCATCACCTCATCGTTGATGTCCCCGCCGGCCTGCACGACGCCTATCATCAGGCCACAAACCAGTATTGCCAGATACTGACGCATGGTTACTCACTCCGTTTTGTGGAACAGCGGCTATGCCATAGCAGCATGGCATCTGTCAGTCGAAACAACACCAGCGCGATCAGGATGACAGCAAAGAGGCTTGCCAGCAGGTAGTCCGCCCGCGTCAGCACCCAGAAATGGATAATGCCCAGCGCCGCCGATGGATAGATCAAGCGGTGCAACCAGTGCCAGGCACGGTAGCCCATGGCCTTCTGCAAGCGACGAAAGGAGGTCAGCGCCAGGGGCACCAACATTGCCAGCCCGGCGGCGCCATAGCGGATGTAGGGCAGTTCGATCATCTCCCGGCGAATCCAGGGCCAGTCCCAATACTGGTCCAGCCCCATCCAGGCCAGCATGTGGGCGACAAGCCAGAAGAAAGCCCACAGGCCGATCTGGCGCCGTGCCGCCATGAAGCCGATCCAGCCGGTGAAGCGAAAGGCGGGACTGAAGGCAATGGTGATCAACAGCAGCGTCAGCCCCGTCTTGCCGGTAAAGTGCACCACCGCCTCGCCGGGTACCGCGCCCAGGTCACCGAAGAACCACTGCCACGCCAGCCATACCGCCGGAGCACTGCAGCCAATCAGCACCAGCCACCGAAAGGCCATGATGGCTCCTGGACCAGATGGCGCTTGCCAAGACACACCTTTGCGAGACGTTCCTTTCCGAGCCAGCATGCCGCGCTCCATCAGCCATTGACGCTCAGTAGTGGCGATTCAAGTCCATGTCGGCATAGAGGTGAGCCACCTCATCGGCGTAGCCGTTGAACATCAGGGTCTCGCGCCGACCACTCTCACCGATGCGCCGCTCACGGGCCTGGGACCAGCGCGGGTGGTCCACCTCGGGATTGACGTTGGCGTAGAAGCCGTACTCCTCGGGATTCCGGTCATGCCATGACGTCGTCGGTCGCTCCTCTACCAGCGCGATGCGCACGATGGACTTGATGCTCTTGAAGCCGTACTTCCAGGGCACCACCAGGCGGATCGGCGCGCCATTCTGATTGGGCATCACCTCGCCATAGAGTCCCACGGCGAGCATTGTCAGCGGATGCATCGCCTCATCGATCCGCAGCGCTTCCCGGTAGGGCCACTCGATGATCGAGCGGCGCTGCCCACGAAGGTTGTCGGGGTCGTGTATCGTCTCGAAGACGACATACTTTGCCCGTGAGGTGGGACCATGACGCTTGAGCAGGTCGGCCAGGGGAAAACCCACCCAGGGGATGACCTTGGACCACGCCTCCACACAGCGATGGCGGTAGATACGCTCTTCCAGCGCCTGCCCCGCCAGCACATCCTCGAGGGCAAAGGTTCCCGCCTTGTCCACCTCCCCCTCGATGGCCAACGACCAGGGATCGGTGACCAGGCGATGTCCATAGACCTCCGGATCCCGCTTGCCGGTGCCGAACTCATAGAAGTTGTTGTAGGTGGTGATATCGCGCAATGAAGTCGGCGCCTCGCCATTGGCCAGATCTGAACTCGCCAACGCCTCCTCCAGCCGCTCCTCCAGCTTCGATTGCCAGGCCTTGGCGTCGGCCGACCAGAGCAGTCCCGGCGCCGCGGCCACTGCCCCCAGCGCGGCTCCCTGGCGCAGGAAGCGGCGACGTGAATCCAGCAACGCCTTCGGCGTCACCTCGGACTCGGAAATTCTCGGGTAGCGATAGCGGATCATGACCTCTCCTCTCGACAGTCACGAAAAGATGAATCCATAGCGATGCCAACTTGTACAGCAGCTGTCCACCAGTATCACCTATAGCAAAGCAAAACTTGACCTGCCTCAACAAGGACCCTTTTCCGAGTATTTTACTAGGTTGATATGCATCAAGACTAAGGAATAAGCTCATTCCAGGATATGGGGGACTTACCTGTATCGCGTGACTACCAGGGAGATCATCATGGAACATCAAAAAACTGTACAACCGGCGAAGCTCATCGCTGCCGTGGCACTGGGCGGGTCCCTTGCCTTCGGCGGTTCGGTCCTGGCCGACGACGGCCTCGGCGACTATCGTGACCGCTTCGAGCCGCTGCCCTACTTCCCGCCGATTCCCGCCCACAACTCCCTGACCCCCGAGAAAGTGGAGCTGGGCAACATGCTGTTCTTCGAACCGCGCATCTCATCCAGCGGTGTCATCAGCTGTGCCACCTGCCACAACCCGGCGCTCGGCTGGAGCGACCGTATCCCCCGTGCTACCGGTCACGATGGCCAGATCGGCGAGCGTAATACGCCGACGGTACTGAACTCCGGCTTCCTGGGTTCACAGTTCTGGGACGGCCGCGAGCCCGACCTGGAAGGACAGGCGCTCGGCCCCATCGAAGCCGATATCGAGATGGCCATGGACCTCGACATGGCGCTGGAGCGTCTGGAAGAGTTCGAGCTCTATCAGAAGAAGTTCGCCGAAGCTATCCGGATGACGATAACCCGATCAATGCCGACAACCTGGCCATGGCCCTGGCCAGCTTCCAGCGCACGCTGAATACGCCAAACTCACCGTTCGACCGCTATCTGCACGGTGACATGGAGGCGCTCAACCAGCAGGAAAAGGATGGCATGGTCGCCTTTG
>NZ_AZQX01000133.1:0-50632 GCF_000568385.1 Halomonas sp. BC04 | reverse complement strand
ACCCCGGCATAGACTTCAGTCGTGACATCCAGCTTCGCCAAGCACCCAGGCAAGGGCTGTCGCGGAGATGAGTCAGGCGCTACCGGGTTGTCCAACAGGCTCCGAGACGATTCGGGGAAAACCAAATGGACAGTATGGAGCAGATGTCGTTACGCCCAACAAAGAAAAAGCCGCTGAAATCAGCGGCTTTTTTCGATATTCAGTGGCGGAGGGGGAGTCCGTATTTATGGCATCCAACAACATCCAAAGATAAATACTAAACACTTGATATATTAGTGGTATTTCTTATTTTTTGTCCAGAGAAGGCTAATGCAATCCCGCTGATCACAGATCAAAGGTGTGGGTCAAAGTGTGGGTCAGGTTGTGGTAGGCTGCATGGCATCACGCAGCGGCGCAACGGGGACGCTCATGGGCAAGCTCACCAGCAAGGCGGTACAGAAGCTCGCAAAGGAAGGTAAGAAAGGCATGACCGGGGATGGCCAGGGACTGTACCTGCAGGTCACCGCCGGAGGTTCGGTGAGCTGGATCTACCGGTTCAAGCTGCAGGGTAAGCAGCGCTACATGGGCCTGGGCAGCTTTTCGGAAACGTCCCTCGCGAAAGCTCGCGAACGAGCATCCGACAATCGCAAGCTCGTCAAAAGCGGTATCGACCCCATGGAGGCCGGCATCGCGGTAGAGCAAGCTGAGGATGCAACGCCCTCCTTCACCAGCTGTGCCGCGCGCTACATCATGTCCCACCGCCGCAGCTGGCGGAATGCCAAGCATGCTCGACAGTGGGTCAGCACCCTGAAGACCTATGCGCGGCCGGTGATCGGGGCCAAGCCGGTTGATGAGGTCACCACCCAGGACGTCTTGAAGATCCTGTCACCGATCTGGACCAGCAAGACCGAGACGGCCAAGCGGGTGCAGGGGCGGATAGAGAACGTTCTCGATTACGCTGCGGCGCATAGCTACCGGGACCCCGTCAACCCGGCCCGCTGGCGTGGGCACCTCGACAAGCTGCTGGCCAGGCCATCCCGGGTAAAGAAGGTGACACACCACCCTGCCATGCCTTACGAAGAGGTCGCTGCCTTCATGGCTGAGCTCCAGGCTACACCAGCATCTCCTCCAAGGCACTGCAGTTTCTGATCCTGACAGCGACGCGCACTTCGGAAGTCCTACGCTCGGAGTGGCCGGAGATCGATCTCGACAATGAAACCTGGACGATCCCTGCCGACCGGATGAAGGCACGCCGGGAACATCGAGTGCCCCTGCCCCGGAAAGCGGTGGAGCTGCTGTCCCAACTCCCGCGAGTGAAGGGCAATCCGTATGTCTTCCCTGGAGCTCGCTACGGGCGCCCCCTCTCCAATATGGCCATGCTGCAGCTGATGCGAGGCATGGGCTATGGACTGGACGGCAAGCGTGGTGACTTCGTGCCCCACGGCTTCCGCTCGAGCTTTCGGGATTGGACCGGTGAGGTCACCAGCTACCCCCGCGACGTGGCCGAAATGGCGCTGGCCCACACCATCGAGAACAAGGTGGAAGCGGCCTATCGACGTGGCGACTTGTTTGAGAAGCGGCGGGCAATGATGCAGGAGTGGAGCGACTTTATAACTAGTACTTAATACGTATCACTCTGAATCACCTTCTGCTGTGCCAGGTTTGACCAGATACGGCTACAGCCACCAAGGGTAGTATCAATATAACGTGATACAGTGGTTTCATCATGGGCTCCCGCCAGGGAAGGCTTTATGGCTAGACAACGTCGCATCAGCCGGACGCAGTTCCTGGGATATCTGAAGAAACTGAAGCAAGAAACGCCGGTAGACGAACCAAAACTTCGCCATGCCGCACATCAGTTCGGCCTAGTGATCGACGACCTGCTCGACGGCGCCGAGCGCCAGTATGTTAAACGAGACTTCGTGATCTACACCGGCATCGCCCCCGAGATTATTGACCAGTGGGAAGCCACGATCGATGTGGAGCACGCCTCACCCCGGATCGACCAAGCCGCGCTTGGCAATAGCCACAACGCGCGGGTGAGCGGCGCCATGCTCACGGTGCGCAGCCGGCGCCAACTTCACCCACAGGTCGTACTGATCGATTCTCAAGGCACCATCGACCTGGCGCCGCCCCCCCACCTGCTGAGCGCGCCGTGATCGTAGAGAACCTCGAGAACTTCTTGAACCTCGCCGGCACACTGGCGCTGCTGCATCAATGCGGGCTCGGCTCCGTATGGCAGGAGGCGGACATCCTCTACGGTAGCGGTAACAGTATCACCAACCACTTGCTGACCCCGGTCTTCCAGCAATACCGGGAGATCGGCTGTCTGTTCGACCCTGATCCCGGCGGGATACGCATGTGCGATACCCTCTACCAGCGAGGCAACCTCCCGCCGCTGCACTTCCTCGCCCCCGCCGACTTGCTAGAACGGCTGGCCACCTCGACTCGCTCGATCGACAAGCGACAGCGCGAACAACTGGCCACACACATGCGCCGCTCACCACCCTGCGCCCATGTCGGCGAACTGATTTTCAAGACCGGCAAGCAACTCGAGCAGGAAACCTACCTGATCCCGACACCGCCCCGCACGGAGACCACATGATGAATCTGGGATTTGATACCTTAGACACATTTCGATTCAAACAGCTGGTCTTCGTCAACAGCGCGGCCTTTGCCTATACCCAGATTCGTATCGACCATCACACGGCCCTGTTCGGAGAGAACAACCTGGGCAAGACCTCCATGCTCAACGCCCTCAAGCTGTTCTTTCTTCCTGAGATCAATTTCCGAAACTGCGGTAACAAATTCAACTTCCGGGGCACCAACGGCAAGCTCTATGACGGAATGGCGAGCTTTCGCTACTACTTTCCGGAAGACCGCGCCTTCATCATCCTGGAAGCCGAGAACCCCCATGGCGACTTCTGCATTGTCCTGCATCGTGGCAGCTCCACCGACAAGATGGAGTACGCTCGCATGGTGGTGCCCTGCCCTTACGCAGAGCTCGAACCACTGTTCTGGGATATTGAGGCTGGCACTGATGGCGGAATCGGGTCCCCGGTCGAGAGTATGACCCTGCAGGGAGTGAAGACAGCACTACGGGATATGGGTGGTGAGCCGCTGAGTGATTGGAAGACCATTCAGGAGCGCCTCTTTACCAACCAACCCTACGACAAGAAAGCCGGCCGGTTTAGCCTGCTCCCCCTACGCAATGGTGCTGGCAAGCGAGAGATGGACGCCTGGCGCAAGTTGGTGCACCTCGCCTTCGACATCTCGGCGTCGGACGACCGCACGCTGCCCGACACTCTGGCCACTATCATCGAAGGCCAGAAAAGCCGCAAGCAGGAAGAGCTGAACCTTGACCTCAACGCCATCGTGGAGGAGGCCAACCAACTACGAGAGGAAGGCGATCGCATTACGCGCATCCGCAACGCCTCCAGCCACTGGGAGATATTCAACGAGCAGTTCCAATCCGAGCAGCAGCTACGTGGCCAAGCTGCCAAGGGGTATGCCGATCTGGATGACAGCGTTGCCGTCGAGGAAGAGCGATTGACGGAGGCGCTGGAGACTGCTTCCAACACCCTTACCACCGCCGAGAACCGGGCAGATACCCTCGAGCGCATCAAGCGTGACAGCGGCAGGACCGTTACCGAGACTGCGGCGGACGTCAAGGCGACCGCCAAGCAGACACACAGCCTGCGCACGGAGATCAACGCCGCCAATGCCACCCTGAATGAGTTTCCGGCCGGCACGCCCCGCCAGGAAATCATCGAAGGCCTCGAGGCGCATATCGCCGAGCAGGTCATCGCCATCAAGGGCTATGACAATAAGGCTGTGGCTCAGCAGGAGTATGCCCAGGTCTGCCAGCGCCTGGAGAAGAACTTGCGCAGCGCCAGGCATCTGGATGAACAGCTGGCCAATCGCACTCCCACCCTGCTGGACGACCTCACGGTAGGTGATGCCAGCATTCTCTTCTCGTTGAATAGATCACTGGCAACCACCCATGGGGCACTCACTCCGGAGCAGAAGCAGGCGTTCACTGAGTTCAGCAGACAGTTCCACTCCGAAGATGGTCACTTGGTGTTGGGCCAGCCTCAGGAGCGAATCCCTCTACGAGACATCCCCTACCATGGGTATGACGCCGAGCAGACCCGCCAGACCATGCAGGGCAATTTGGCCAAGTTGAATGACCAGATCGCGCATGACAAGACTCGGTGCGACAAGCTCAGGGAGGAAGCCACTCTGGGCCCGGAAGAGATCGCCAAGCGCCGCAAACTGGCCGAACAAGAAAAGCGTAAGGCCGAGCTGGACAAAAACGCGCTCAACGCCATCGACGCCAACACAGAAAAGCTAGATGCCCTGGAGAGTGAGCTGCTTGAGCTTGGAGCGAAACTGGAGAAGCATCAGCGCCAGCACGAAAAAGCTGAGGCTGACTGGAAGGAAGCCGATGACAAACGTAAGACTCTGCGGCAGGAGCAGAAGGCTCTCCAGAGCCAAGCCCAGCAGGTGAGCCTGATCCGGCAGCGGCTCGACCGCATCGGCAAGGATGCCAACAACGTCCTCGAAGGACGCCACAAGGTGCTGGCACCGACCCCCTGCGAGGTCAGCGAGGCCAATATCGAGGCTCTCGAGCAGGATGTCGATAACCTGAGCGCCCTGCGCAACACGGTGCACGAGCAGCTCCGCAAACTTCTCGCCATGAGCATTTTGCCCAACGCCGATAGCCAGGCTCACCTGATATCCTTCACCGGTGATCAGCTGGCCGATTTCCACGACCAGCTGAAGGCGGTGTTCGACAACCTCGACACCCAGGAGGTCACCTATCGCCATCAGGTCGATCGCCACAATAAAACAACCCACTCCCAGGTCGATATCCTGCGCAGCGCCAAGCAGCTGGTATCCGCCTTCATCAGCGGCATCAATGCGGAGATGGGGCAGTTTTCAATCTCCGACCTCGAGGAGGTGCGGGTGGATTACCGGCTGCACCCGCGCTTCGAGCAGCTCCTGACCGACCTCGAGAAGGCCGACCTCCTTAGCGACGAACTGCAGGACAGCAAGGTCTACGAGCAGCTCAAGGCGTTTCAGGCTGACTTCTTCAACTCCGATGCTCGGCGTACCGGCATCCTGCTAAGCCTCGATAAGATCCTCACCGGCGTGCACTACAAGTACCGTAAACGGGGCGAGGACGGCTGGACGACGAATGCCCAGTCCAACGGCACCACCATGATGATCACCACCAACCTGCTCTCGGTGCTGATGTCGCGCCTGATGGACGGCGATGCCCAGGTGACGATGCCGCTTGTAATGGACGAATTCGGCTCCCTGGCCACCCGCAATATGCGTACTGCTCGCCAAATGGCCGAGCAACATGGCTATTGCCTATTCGTGGCCAACCCCAACCGGGACTCGAAGATCACTCAGGTGCTCAGCAACTACGTCCACCTGGGTCTGTTCCACGCCAGCCGGGCCTATGCCGAGAATCGCACTGTCGTTCACCATGGCCTCTGCGAGTCCCTCACCCAGAAAGGGATGCTCACCGTGCAGGCGACAGACACCGTTAGTGAACGAGCGCCCCTCCCTGAAGAGGAGGCGGATCTATGAACATCAAGTCGCCTTTCGTGCTCAAGCAGATCATCGAGCACCGACAACTCTTCACCCAGCTGGTGGCCTACATCGAGGAGCACGACGGGGACGTGGAGATCCCTTCCCGGCTCTACCGCTCTATCGTGCGCCAGGCCATCAAGGCGGAGGCCGCCCAGGGCAACGACCGGGAGTGCGAGCGCATTCGCTACACTCTTGCTGAAGAGAACTTGCTACGCGAACGGCTGATCATCCGCATTGATTCCGCCCGCGGCACTCTGGTGCTCGCGCCCTTCGTCGTGGACATGCTACGTCACTTCGATGTCGGGCGCATGCGGGGGCTGAGCCAAGCCGAGCTTGAGGATCTGCGTGACGGCCTTAACCAGAGCCTCGCGGCCTTCCAGGAGCTGGCAATCGACCTGGAGAACGACAATTTCACCGATGAGCTGCGCCTGCTCCGGCGGCGGATGCAGGATACCCTTGGCAAGATGCAGGAGAGCGTCGCGGCACTTGAAGCTCAGGGGGGCCATCTGGCGGATCTGGTAGAACAGCAGGACGTAGCGAGCCTCAAGGGCGCGGCGGAAACCCGAAAAGCCCTGGAGCATATAAACCGGATCTACCAGCGCTACATTTTGCCGGCCCTGGAATTCCTCGACCCCAAGACGCGCTTCAAGCAAGGCATCCCGGCGACCACAGCCATCCGCCGCATCGCCAAGCTAGCTGCTGAGAGCGACCACCCGGCACTGAATGAAGAGCTGCAATTCTCGGCCAATGCCATCCAGAGCTACGTCAAAGATATCGACGCCCTGCGCCTATCGCTAGAGCGCTATGTCCGCCAGAATCGGCAGCAGCGCCTGCAGTACGACGCCATAGAGCGCGCGTTCAATGCTATCCGGCTCGCCACTGAGGAACGCCATGACGATAGCTTCCGCAACCTCTACATTCCGCTTCGCCACCCCGCCATCCAGTCACCTGGCACCTTCGCGGGAATCAAGCGGATGCGCTTTGCCCGCCTGGAGTGGCACGACATCGACCACAGAGCCGATATCGAGGAGTTCACTGATAGGCGAATAAAAGAGCTGCGTGCCCTGCTGGACCAGGCTGGGACTGTCACCGTCGACCCGGCGAGAGCGGGACTCTCAGAAGCCGAGCTGCGCGAGCAATTGCGCCAGCACGAGATTCAGGCGCTGCTCGAAGCATGGGCGATTCCTGATGACTGCGAGGATCTTCACGCCTCCCTGCACAACTTCCTCAGCAGCCACCTTGAGGGCTACACCCTCAAGGATCTTCTCGAAGCCCTGGACTGGGTCATGGCACTCCCAGACTTCCAGTTCCACGCCCGCTTCCTCCATCACGAGATTGCCCACGGCGAGCTAGCGCTGTCGTATCACCCCCTCATTCCCCGGGAAGCCCCCGCCAAGGAGACCACCGCATGAGCGACACTCCCTGCACCCAAGAGACACACCCCGGGCGGCCGGTCGTCAATCGTCGCCTGAGCCAGGAAGCCTTTCGCAAGCTGACTGCCGGCCAGGTCATCAACCAGACCCAGTATGTGAACGGCGAGATGGCACCCAACCCGCTGTTCGATGAGCTCTACAAAGAGCGCGACCGTTACTACGTTGAGGCCTACGCCAACATGGGCATGGAGCTGGTACAGCGGCCGGGGTTTTTCTACGTGCGCACCCTCAGCCACTCTCAGGGCGATGACGACAGCCGAGACCAGGAGAGCAGCGGCTCGGTTCGCCAGATTCAAGGGGTATTGCTGGTGCTCGGACGAGGCGTTCAGGAGAAGGGGTACATGTTCGAGGCCATGACGCTGCCCGTGGCAGGCATCTCCCGCGAGGTACTCGAGAGTATCGGTAATGATCCGACCATGGTGCAGATCCTCAAGGCCTGCAAAATGGACCAACCGCTGCCAGAAGCGGTGAAAGTCGCCTTGGTGGACAGAGAGATTGCCTTCTTCAACGACAAGGGCAACTTGGTTCTCGCCGAGGCCGGGAAGGCGTTCTTCGATGATCTGTTTAGCCAAGAGTCGAGTGCTCACTGAAAAGACGTAGTTCTTGGCAGAGGTATGGCGTCTGCGACGGGATCAGCCCCGTCGCGGGCCATGGCGCAGATCAAAATGCCCGAGCAACACCTCGAGGAGGTGCTGCTGACCGACGGCAGTGCCTCTTGTATGCTCGCTTTGCTGCAAAGATGGCCCGGTGCACCCACGCGGGCACTGTTATAGTTCCAGAAGCCAGTGGCTCAAGGGCAATCACCAGTTAGCCATATGGCATAGCCTGTTCCCTGAGCTGGAAGCCGAGGCGCTACGAGCTGCCTCCTCCCCCCCTGCGGGATTCCTTGGTACCATCCCCCGCAACACTCATTCTCCGCTCTGCAGGTGACGCAATGCCCCAAGCCCCCGAAATCTTCAAAAGCAGCCTCGATGACATCAAGCTCGATGGGCTGCCGCCACGAGATGACCCGGGCTTCGAGGACGCGGTCCTGCAGACCATCAC
Organism: Halomonas sp. BC04; assembly: GCF_000568385.1. Lineage (NCBI taxonomy): Bacteria > Pseudomonadati > Pseudomonadota > Gammaproteobacteria > Oceanospirillales > Halomonadaceae > Halomonas > Halomonas sp. BC04. The sequence goes on along the minus strand of NZ_AZQX01000133.1, from coordinate 42,572 downwards.
CCTTCAGTACGCGGCGAAGGGCTACACAGCGGCGATTGTCGTCCAAGATGGGCATGTTCTCGGGGTGGCCGTGCCCCAGGAGGGCGTCGACCCGAAGCAGTACATCCTGGGCTTGCTAGAACACCGATTCCTGGAGGATGCGCTACCCGCACTCGAGGTCATGGCTGAGATGACCGACGACCCTGAGATTCTTTACAACTACGGTGTCTGCCTGTCCGAGATGAACCGGGTCGAGGAATCGATCGCTCCGCTCCAGGCCTGCGTCAAGGTCGAGCCAGCGTACGCCCATGCTCATGCAGCGTTGGGCTTCTCCTTCATCAAGCTCGGACAGCTGGACAAAGCCGAAAGCGTCCTGCGTGATGCTGCCAAGCAGCACCCGAACGACATGTGGATCAACCGCAACCTCGCTGGCCTGCTCGCCAAGCGTGGCAAGCACGCGGACGCCAAACCGTTCTTCGAGCAGGCGCTGGCTGCCAACCCGCAGGATGTCACCACCCTATACGGGTTGGCACTGAGTCTGGAAGAGATTGGTCCGCAAAACGTCGAGCAGGCCAGCGGCATCTACAAGCGGATCATCGAGCTGGAGCCCTCCTCACCGATTGCGCCGAGGCCAAGAAAGCGCTCAGCCGTCTGGCTCAGGACACTATGAAGTTCAAGGCCGACGGTGGCCTGCGCATGGATGCGGTGATGTACATGACCGGCGCGTTCGAGACGTTCGCGAAGATGGAGCAACAGGAAATTGCCAAGACCGTATTCGAAATTGCCAAACTAGGCGAGAGTGGCCTCTCCATCAACGATCCCGACAAGCGCTACACGCTCAAGTCGCTCGACGGCGACTTCTCCGGTATGCAGCTGCTGTCGATGATGCACGTTGGCTTGAAGAGCATCGATCCATCGTTGGACACCCAATCCGGCCTGGATGCCGAGTACGAAGCCGCCAAGACCATGGCAGGCAAGTAAGTTGCCTGCTGGGCCGGGAGATCACCGTTCCCGGCCACTTCCTAGAATCATACAATGATGCCGCGGCCCAGCCAGGCTCGTGCCACAGCACACAAAGGGGTAAGAGGAGAGCTCGTCGTCCCTGTCACTATCCCTGACGGCGACCTGAGCCTCCTCACGCTGGATCTCGGCGATGGCCGTGCGTATCTCCTGCTCCCGCTCGGCGGCCTCCTCCTGATCCATAGAGTAATCCAGCCCTGTGGCATCATCGTTGCCGATGATCTCCACTCCCCGCAACACCTCCCAGTTGATATGCGATCTGAGTAAAATCATCGCATCCTGTCGGTCCACCCCTTTATGAGCCCGCTCACCCTCTCTTTCGCTCCAGACTCTTTGATACGTTCCGAGGCCTGCCCCCAAAAATTGCCAGCCATGCTTCGTGCCTTGTTGGCGACGTCTTCCATGCGCTCCCTATCGAGCAGGCTGGCAAGGCCGGGACGCTGCTTGATCCGCTCGATCACGGCGCGCAACTCGGTTGGTAGATCGCCGGATGTATACCGCAGATGGCCATCTCACGAAGCGTGTCGGCCAGACGCTGTTCCGGCTGTGGGCGGGCAACCGAATCAAGAGCCTGCAGGCGCCCCTGACATTCGTGAGCGAAGTCGTGGTCGTCCTGCAGTCGCCAACACAGGTAATCACCAGCAAGGTTGGCGGGTGCTGCCTCAAGCTTCGCCTCGAGCTGAGACTGCTTGTGGGTTAATGCCTCCAGCAGCCTGGCCTGGAGTGCATTCAGCTCATGATGAGCCTGTGACTCCCACTCCAGGTGCGCCTGACTCTTGACCTTGTTGCGCAGCAGCTCGGTCACTCTGGACGTCAGCATTTGAGACATCACCGGCGCACCGGCACCGAAAACCCAGGCGCCGGCGGGACCGAACATCATCAAACCGACGCTGGCACCCACTGCGCTGCCGCTTCCTGCCAGTCCCATGCGCACGACCCCATCCAACAAAATCTGCTCAATGGCCTGCTTTCCGGTCAATTTCCCACGCCGGTAGGCGATCAAGCCTCTGGCTGCACTGATCGAGCCAGCAATGCTGATCACACTGGGGTTGAGAATCTCTGCGCCGGCACCCAGGGATTCACGAGTCACCTGCTCCACGAGTTCATTGCTCAGCCCATCGACAAAAAAGACCTTATCGGCCCACTCCTCGGGGATCTGGTCCATCAACTCGGTGTTGGCGATAACCGGGTAGTCATAACGCTGAAAGTGCTCCCGCAGACCGCCCAGGGTGGCATGGAACTTGACCTGGAACTCCTGTCCATCCACCAGAAGATCCCAACCGGGTTCATTGGCGGCATCAGGAAAGCTCACCGTATGGCCTGCCGCCGACAGATCGGCCGCGACAGTCTTCTCGGCTACATACCCCTTGAGCTGGCTGATGCCACCGAGTATCGCCCTGTCGCTGCCATCAAGGATCTGTTCTGATAGTTCGGCAAAGCTCAGGCCAACACCGATATCGTCGACCCGGGAAAAGTCGGCAGCTGCAATGACGGTCGGATCGACCGCGGCGACCGAGTAGAGCACGTCCCCCACAGTGAGTGTTGCCATGGCAGCGGCGGCCTGCCCCTCGCCGCTCTGAGGAGACTCACCCGAAAGTCGGGAGCCGAGAGGTGAAGCGTCTTCGGTGTGCTGCCTCATGGGCTGGGCCATGGCGTTGAGCACTTCATCGAGGGGCAATTCTGTCGAGCGTACAGGAAGCTCTGATAGCCATTTCCACTCGTCGCGATATCGCTGGAGCTCCTTGGTACTGACACCTTCGCCATCTGGCAGGCCAGGTGCCTGAGCGAAACAGCGTCTGGCACCATCAACACCGTAGCCGCCACAGAGCTTGCCCTGCAGGGTCAACATGGCCATGACCCTGGCGGCGACCGCGACCCTAACTTTCTCGTTGGCAGAACGGAAGATCCACCAGCTCCCACCCCCTGCTACCCCGAGAACCGTAATGGGGTTGGACATGACCGAGACGAAGGAGACAAGACCGGGACCGCTGACCCAAGGGATAAAAGCCGAGGCCTGGGCAGCCAGAATGTAGGCAGAGAAACCCGCTGTGCTGACGCTGCCAGAAAAGGTAAGCAGCCCCCCTCCGAGCAGGAGGGTATTGCGCAATGCTGCGTCGTTGCGGCGATTGGCCTGGGTCTCATCGAGAAGACGGTTATGGTCCTCGCCGCTCAGCTCGTTGAGCGACGCGATCGCCTGTCTCAGTATCTCATGGCGCTGGTCTTGGGTCGGCGGCGACGCCTCCTCCATCAGCGCCTGCTCAAGCAATTCGTCAAGGACTGGCATCACCACATCATCCAGCGTAGTGGCGTGCTGGCCCTTGGCGAGCCAGCCACGCTGATGCAACCAGCGTCGTCCAGAGTTAACCAAACCAGGCGGATCCAGCACATGAATCAGTCGGGCGGTCATGTCGTCGGCCAGAAACCCGCAACCACGGAATGTATTTGTCAAGCGCGCAGGTAGCCCTAGGGATACCCTCAGGCGAACCCACAGCAGCAGGCGCAGTGCGTCATCGCTGTAGCTGGACTCCTGCCAGAAGCGTTGCCTCTCGCTAAGCTCCCGGCCACCATCCTCGACCTCGGGTGCCGGTAGTCGAGGCAATGCGTAACGGTCGGAGCCGTCAAGCCATTGCTCGACTTGGTGGCCCAAACTCTTGGCCAGAGCCTCCATGCGCTCGGCCGCCTGGTTGTTGAGCTTTTCGAGACGACGCTGCCACCGACTATCGTCGAAGAGCGCCAGGCAGGTGGCAAGCAACTCACGATTGGCACCGCCGAGCCCCGCTAGAAGGTCGGTTGGCGCAAGGGAAACATCATAATACGTGGGTTGATATTCCTTCATGCGCCTCCGGGCTGGAATCGTAACGAAGTTGAGTATGGCAAAGTAAGAGCTTTGATGCAGGCTGGTCAGCCCTGTATCTGCTCCACACCCACAGTCTTCTCCGCCTCCACCTAGTAACCACTGGCCAGCACCTAGTGACTCCCGGGCCGATGATTCGCCCACTTGTCGCGGTAGAAGCGTGCATCGCGCAGCTGCCGCCCATAGGACGACACCGAGCGCTAGGCTGTTATCGCCAGAGTGAGCTCGCGATCATCACGGCCGACGCCGGCTTGAGCGAGGGCACGCCCTTCTTCCCCTCCGGGTGCTTGTTCTTCATTCACACCGGTACCCCGCTCGACCGGGCCTCGGGATAGGCAGAGAGATACATCTTGATCAGCTGCACCGTCTGCAGCCACTCGGATAGCGACGGCTCGGGCACTACCACCCTATCCTTGCGGCCATGGTGCCACTCGACCATCAGGATCTCGCCGGTGATGGAGTGCACCACCTGCTCCTGGGCAAAACAGTTTACGGCCTCGATGCAAGGCTTCTTGGCAGGACCAACATCTTCATAACGTACCGGTCTTAGCGCCGCGTGAAGCTGGGGTAGTCGGGGTAGGTGGCTTGGTCATGCTGAATTTCTCTCTTTACGGAGTAATCTCAGCATGTATATTACACGGTAGCGCGAAAAAGCAATGTAAGGTTAAATTGAACGCTTGGAATTACTGAGGGGGAGTCGTATCTTGAGGAAGAAATTCAAAGCTCACCCTTAACCTAAGCTCGAGACCGAGACCGAGACCGAGACCGAGACCGAGACCGAGACCGAGAATAAATGATAACCAAACACTGCATAACTGGCTCCATAATTTCATGTGGCCGGTTTGATGATATTGTTCCACACCTTGGGAATGCAGAAAGTGCTGCCCCTATGTTGAGGCGTATCGCATCAACACCTCCATCAGAAGCCACTGAAAATCAGTTCACGCTAATAGCAGTCGACGGTAATAGAATTTATTATAATAGAAAGTGGCACGATGCAAGGGACTTCTTGCTCAGCCTGCCAAAGGAAAATAGAAACAGTATTTTCGTATTGACACAAAAAGAAAAATATCAACTTATAGAGATGGAGGTTGAGACAAACTCAAAAATTTATTCATTTGAAAAAAACTTTCCTATTTTTAAAAATGCAAAACTATTCCATATCCCTGAAAAAAGGGTGGAGTATATGAAAAATAGGATTTCCTGGCTTAGAAAAAAAGGAATTAAAGATAAATCTTTGGGACGACACACTTCAAAAAAAAATCTCTACCATATTGCTAGAAAAGTTCGCTTCAAGAACTCTCTTGATCACTGGTTTGCACTAACGAGCCAGGCAGGGATACAGGAAGTATTCAAGACTATTGAAAATAGGGAAGAACGAGTGGTTGTCGCTCTGGACTATAATTCAATGTATCCATCATGCATGGAAGGTGATTTTGCCGAGCCTCGGGGCCTTAAATATAGGACTTTTGATGACCATTTCTGTGATTTAAAAAAACTTCATCATGGAATATACAGAGTCGTACTGAAAGGCTGCAAAAACAATTTTTTCAGGAACTTTCACCCGCTCAAGTTCACGAAATCAAATAGATCATTCCTGTTCAAGCTAGATGAGAAAGATAGCATAGAAACAATTCTCCACAAGAATGAACTAGTTGCTTACAGCAAGTATTTTTCAGAAGTCAAAGTTATTGATGGCATAGAAAGCAAAACAACTATACGACACCCTCTTTTCAATAAGGCAAAACGGCTTTATGCGGAAAAAAACAACTTACAAAAGCAGAATCACGGCCATTATAAAAAACTAGTAGCCCATGAGCTTCAGACACTATATAGCGCATCATCCAGAAAAAAATATTGCACATTAAATTTTAACAACTACCTAGAGATCATAGAACAAATAAAGAAAAGTTTATTCATTGATCTTAGCGAATGCCCTGACCTTGAGTCAGCGAAGAAAATACTAAACAGCAAGTATATAAAGACGCGTGAATCAAAGGGGAGAATAAAAATCTCCCACGTAGACTTTCAGTCTGACTATAACATTCATTCCCTGACCAGCCAAGTAGTATCCAATGCTCGCGTCAAAATGATAAAGACATTAGAATACATCTTGGAATTTGAAGGCTCAGAGATTTGCTATACGAACACTGACTCGATACATGTCTCCATTGAGAAACGGATGCTTCAGGATTTCTTTAATTACTTATCGCCTTATATTTCTCAAAGAATGGGAGATTTAAAAGTCGAATGTGTTGCTGATCAGGGGTTCTGGTTTGATACCGGAAGATACTGGCTAAAAAACAACAATTCCATTGCGCTCTACAAAAATAAGATTTTCAACACCATAAGAAACAAAGATGCATACAAAAGGCATACGAAAATAAAAAGAATTCATAACGCACAAGCCTTTTCTTACGTCACAGAGCATTCGCTTGTGATGGAAAACTCATTTACTTATTCAAAAAGAATTTGCAGAGAAAACAAAATTGACCATGCCGACCTAGTAAGGTATGATTTTGAGGAGATTAAAAACCTCATAGTAGCTGGCGAAACCTATAGAAAAGAAGAGTTGCTTTCAAGAGAGTGGCTCATTGAGCTTTTCAACAGGGTTGCTACCAATCAAGTGCTTCGCACGAGGCCTTCGGCCCTGAAATACTAGAGAGGGAATTACTATATCTCTCTTGGCCGCTTCAGAAATCTTGCTTCGCCCAATATTTCTGAAGCACCGAAGAACTATATAGCATCAACAGAAAATATACTCACGAACTATGCTCTCTCTCGCCTCCCCTTCTCCTATCAAGCATATATCGAAATTTTCAATTTTCGATACAGCACTTCTCACTATTGAAGGCGCATAATAAGCAACATGCCTAAGATGTCGCACCTTCCATTTAGGGTAAAAATTTTTGCCAGATTTAAAAACCAGGCCAGCTGACATTCCATGCTCAGCATATCGCTCCTCTTCTTCAGCATCCTGAGCGCACATCCTCATTACATCTCTGACATAAACAGCATCTTTATTAAGGATGTCAGCTATACTAATATGCAACCTCGCTGCAGACAAAAGATTACGCATATGCTTGGTAGGAAGTTTTTGTGCTGCACCCTTCCCAAAGGACTGGTCGACCTTATCCCATATGAACCGTTGTAGGCCGCTCACTCGCTGATACGGCGTCTGAGGTAAAGGGGAGTCTAGCGCCCAGCCAGAAGCAAAATCTATACTTTTAACCACTTCACTGGAAAGAGGAATTCTTGCAACCTTCCCCAACATACCCTTTATTAAAACAGAAAGGCAATCACTTTTTAAAACCAGTTCTGAATACGCATCAGGAAGACCTTCTTTTTTCGAAAATCTTCGAATTATAGCACCGACATTCTCCTCAAGAATAAACTTTATAGCACAACTCCTAAAACTCTCGAAATCGGGATTTCCCCCTCCAATTTTAATAATTTTTCCAAGCCGAACTTGCTGGGCTGGGCTGAGCTCTTCTTGATGATCAACTTCTTCTTCACTTAATCCTTCATCATCACACTTTCCAGACACAAGGCCAGGTATACCGGACGCGATTTCCAAGTCAGTATAAAGGTTGGCCATCGAATAATTATCAAAGCTCATGACCGTGACCTCCAAGAAATAAGTATAATGCACTTCTAGATCTGCCTGGCAGGCATACCGCCTAGCCAGGCAAGTTACTACTTTCCCTACTCCCCCTCAAACTCCGAACTGCTGAATTTCAGCACGTTGCAGTTTTCCTTGATAGTCCTCTGCAGGGCTTCATCAAAGCCATCGGCACTCGTGGCCTCAATTTCCACTGAAATCTTCACCTCGACGCCGGTTCGCAGGTTGAACTGCTCGACTATCTCATCCGCCAGGGTCGCGAAATCCATCTTGGCCTTGACCGGGTCAAGGCCGACAGTGCCGTAGAAGTGCTTCTTGATTGCACTGGTAGCCTCCACCATAGATGCCTCGCCTGCTGAGCCCCCCATGGGGGCAGAAGCCCCACCCGAAGTTGTCGTCGCGCCGGCTTCGCCACCTCCCCCTACGTGAGGAAGGTCGCCGATACTTGCCGCTTGCTCCCTGGCGCGTTGGGCGGCTTCAGCTGACCGCTTGTCGCGATAGGCTTTTGCCGCTTCACGCTCGATGATGAGCGCCTCGCTATCCAAGCCACCGATGTTGCCCTGCCCAAAGGTAAAGCCAAGGTAAGTATCTCCCTCCTTGCCAGAGGCATAGCCAAAGAAGTCCTCTGAGGCGACACCTTGGTTCATGGCGTTCTTGAACACGCTGTCATTCACCAGGCGCGGTAGATAGAGGTAGTGGCAACTGTCCTGCCAGACCTTGAGGGCGCTGATCTCAGTCAGACCGTCCTTGAAGTACCACTGAGACAATATGTTGCGCAGGAAAATCGGCGACCATTCATAGATCAGCCACTCCTCCTCTCGCAGTTTATTCTCGATGGTCTCGACCAGGTTCGACGTGGTGGTTGAGATTTGAACCACCTCCCAATCCAGTGTGGGCTTGCCTTTGACGAACTCCTCCACCGGGGCCATCAACCACTTGTAGGTCTCGCGAATCAGCTGTGAGAGCGATGAGTCTGCTGAGTCACGGCTCTGCTTAGCCTGTCGCAAATGTGCAAGATCCTGGTTGAGAGCCCCGGTATCGATGTCCTCAACTATAGATTTCCAGGCCAGGAAAGTACGCCCTTGATCTTTCAAACGGCTTACGACATCGAAGTCTGCAGCTAAGAAGATGAGGCGGTTCTGTTTCTGCCGAGGCTGCTCCCCGCGGTTGCGCAGGATCTCCTCGGCGACTTTATATGCCTGGTTGGTCTCGGTACGGCTGTATGCGGCATTGGTAGGCAACACCACGAGCCGAGGCCCTGATCCGTATTCGTCCGGCACATCTCCCGACTGATTGAAAACGTGTATACCGGCAAAGTGGTGATTTCGCCCCATCAGCCGAGTGGTGCGCTCCTTTAGCAGCGGTATCAGCGCATCAGGGTCGCTGATGTTCTGCTTGCGGCTCTCCATCTCACGGCGCAGGTTGGGTTTGGTATCGAACCAGAAACGGTCCTGCTCAGAATAGAGGTAGTGGAGCCGGTCACGCAGGCGCTTGAGCACGTCTTCGAAGATGCCGATCGACTGTCCGGGCTGAACGGTCCCCAGCAGAATGCGCTCTTGCTTGATGCCACGAGCCGCCTGGCTACTACCAGAGGCCGCGCTGCCCAGGAAGATGGTACGTGCCGCTCGCCTAGCTGCCTGCACACCACCGAACAGTGCTATCTGGCTATCTAGGTCCAGGGCGGCAGAACGCGGTCCATCCACCTCACGTTCGATGACCGGTTGCCAACCCTGAGGGAGGTAGTGAATGCTCTTATCGCGAACGCTGCTATCTTCCAGCGGCAGAGAACCCGGCATGATTAGCGCATCGCGGTTTCCCGATACCCAAAGGTTGTGGATCACAATCGCCATGTACTGCAGCACGCCGCGGGTACGCTGGAATTTGTCCAGTGTCGACCAGTCCTCATAGAGGCGGTCGAACACCTCCGGATGAATCGGGTAGGACCGGCACAGCCGCTCAAAATACTCGTTGGATTGGGTCTCAGTAGGAAATTTCTCCGCATGTTGCCGGTAGAAGTCCGAGAACTGGCGGCTAATCTCCTCCACCTCTGCCCGGTCACCGGCATTCTCAAAAAGCCGGCGGCGGACGATCTCGAAGGCCTCCTCGGTGGCCACTGGCTTCCACACCGACTCTACGCGTCCGAAATACTTCTCTAGGGCGGTGAGGGTCTGCTGACCATGGTGCCGCCCACCTCCAGCTCCGACTCTGGTAGCGAGGCAAGCAGGATGGCGTTGGGTACCGCCTTCATTGCTTCGGTCAGCGCTTGGATAAAGCTGATGTTGCTGTCGTAGGTGCCAGCCGAGTAAGACTTGCCCAGCTCAAACTGGCGGATGTACGCCAGCAGCTCATCGACCAGAATGACGCAGGGCGCAGCTTTCTGCAGCAGCTCCACTAGCACCTGCTTGCCCGGTGATGTCCCCTGTTCGTGGGATTCTTTGACCATGGCCAGGCCATCATCACCCAACAGCTGCCAGGCAAGCTCCCCCCACAGGGTGGTCACCTTCTGACCTTCCTTCTTCACCGACTGCTGGCTCGGTGCCATGTTGATGCCGTCAATCACAGCAACACGCGCGCTCGGCAGCTCATGGATCCCGGCCTCATCCAGTACCGGAGGAATGCCGTGCAGCTTGTCGGTGGAGGTCTTCCGCGACGCCAAGTGGTAGACCGCCAACATGGTGTGGGTCTTGCCACCACCGAAAGCCGTCTGCAGCTGGATCACCGGGTCGCCGCCCTGACCGACAAGGCGCTGAGCCACCGAGATCAGCAGTAACCGCATGCCCTCGGTGATATAGGTGCGTGAGAAAAATTTCTCCGCGTCCTGATACTCCTCCGGTGCCGTACCGGTCGCCACCTGGGTGATATCCGCAGCGAACTCCGACTGCTTGAAGGTACCTCCCAGCACATCTTTGTGTGGCGTAGCGATATCCCGCCAGGCTTTCAATGACATTACGACGACTCCACGTCTGGTACTGCGATGAATTCGAGTTCACTCTCTAGCTGGCCAGTGAGTGGATCGGTAAACCGTTTCCTGTGAACACGCACCACCGGGTAGCGTGTCTTCTTGGTCTTCCATTCGATGAATTGCTCCCAGCTCTTGATGAACTGCAGCTGAGGCTCTTGCTCTTCAAGCGCCACCTCCAGGCCCAGCCGGGTTATGAAGTAGCGCCCCGTGCGATTACCCTTCATCTGCCCGCCAGAGCGCATGCTGACGCGCTGGATTGGTCCAAGCCGGTAGACGTAGTAGGGCTGACCGGGCCTGCTCGGTGCCCAACTGGTGCCTGTATTCTTGAGCTCCTCACCAAGCAGCACCTCGACGCCCACCACATCAGCCCAGCCAATGATGAAGCGGCTGGACTGGTCATAGAGCGCCACCGCCTTCACCTCATGCAGCGGATAACGCGCTGATGCCGGGCGTTGGGTGTAGTAGACCTGATGGTCGAAATGGTACTGCAGTCGTGCCTCTCGCTGCCGGGAAGGGATGAGCCCACCATCACCAGATCCTTGCTGGACTGCCGGCGCTGCTGATAGACCCGATCATCGTAACGGTAGAGCGACTCTGTGATCACCTCACCCGGCTGCTCGAACAGGCTATCCAAATACTGGCGGAACAGGGTGTTCTTCCTTGTTCTGCCGGGCTGGAGTGGTATCGCACCGATGTTCACCTTATCGATACTCTGGTAGAAGGGATGATGAATAAACTCCTCCTCATCCTCGGGATAAGGGAACAGGATCACGCCGCCAATGCTCTTGTTTGCCATTTTGACAGTTTGATTCCTCTCCGCTTTATCCTCCCAAAGAATCGCGTCACGGTATCGGTGCAACTGAGCGATGGTGTCCAGGGGCGGACCATAAGGAGTGGAGGCTGATGGGTAGCCGCTCGACTCGCGGTCGAAGCGGTACTTGGCATCCATGACCACCTTAAACGACTTCTTGTCCCCGTCCTTGCCGAAGCCCTTACGGGAGAACTCGATGAACTGGTCGGGCCGCTGATCGAAGGTGTACGTATAGGGAACACGCTGGAACGACCGATTGAAATAGATCGAGATATCGTCCCCGGTACCACGCTGTACGAAATTGACGGCTGAGCGTTTGCCCTTCTTCAGGTTCACCTTGAAGCGGTGGTGCTCCAGCTTGACGATGTCGTTGCTGGCCAGGTCGTACTTGGGGTTCTCGCGCAGCAGCCTGACGGTCTTCAGGAAGCACCAGTACTCGTAGATCGTGGCGATATCCTTGTAGTCCATCTTGAACAACGGGTGCTCGGCCATAGTCAGGCCTTTTCGCAGCAGCAGAAAGCGGTGGTAGAACTCCTTGTACCCCGGCGCCATCGTCAGCGTGGTCGAGAAGAACATCTGATGATTGAAGGCCCCGACCTCACCAAGCACAGGCCCTCTCAGACGACGCCTCAGGTGTGATTTGCTTCGCTCCAGCGCTTCTACTTCCAACTGGACTCGTTGGCTGTTCAGCCCGAGCTGACCGATCAGATGGCGCACGGTGCGCTGAATCTGGCGCAGGATGTCGGTGATCGCCCAGGCCACGAAGCGGTTTTCCTGGGTGTCGTAGCTGATGCGCTTGTGCTGTTCCCTCAGGTGGGAGAGCCGCACGCCCGGCGCAACCTCAAGCCCACCGCCCCGGCAGTAGCGGTCTGGTCGCTGTGTGGCCGCCTTGATCGCCTGCGGTGTCGCTCTCTTCACGCGGTGGATCGGCTTGACCTGGGACTCCTTACGCAGCTCTGACTTGGGTGAGCGCAGCAACGTGTCCAGACTTTGCTCTAGGCTTCGGTAGAGCACCTTGAATAGGTTAAGCCATTCGGACGTCAGCTGGTGGTACGTGGAGCGCGGCCGGGTCGAGGCAAAGGTCTTGGTAAAGGCATCGAACGCGAGGGAGTAAAGGATCTCGGTGATCTCATCCAGCATTGCTGGAAAATCATCCTTGTAGTCCAGCTTTTGCGGAAACACCTCGCTGTCCAGCGCGAACAGCACTTTAGCTTTGGCGTCACGCACCTCGAAGCGCGTCAGCCCCACGCTGTTCTCCAGATTGGTGGAGCCCATCAGGCGGACCTGGCCGTGCAGAGATCTGGATTTGACCCGGTCTTGAGGCGCATCGTTAACAAACAGCCTCAATGGTGGCTGGAATTGGCACCCCTCGCCCGGTTCAAACAGCCACTCCAGCGCTGCCACTCGAAGAACAGCGGAGCCTCTAGGCTTCCTTCTTCCAGCTCCGAGTCTTCAAGACTCAGGCTCAAGCCGTAGGCCTTGAATCGTGCTCGCTGTTCGTGATGCCGCTGTGCCAGAATCGCCCGCGGCAACGTCACCTCGCTGACCGAAAGGTGGCAAATAGTGCCGTCGGGGTGATCGAAACAGAGCGCCGTCATATCTTCATCACAGCCAGTAAGAGGTAAAGCCGTCGTCATGGAAGCGCTGCAGCATGAACAGCAGCTTCTTGACGCTCCGCGGGTAGCGGCTTTCACTCGGGGTGATCTCTTTCTCGATGCTGCTGTACTCGGCCTCATCGTCGAGAGGCTTGTTTGCAAGCAGCCCCAGCAAGCGTATCAGCACCTTGAGCACGCTCAGCGAGCTGCCCTGGATGCGCGGCAGCACCTTCTGCATCAGTTGGAAGTCCATGGCCGCCTCGATGCTGAAGCCATCGAGGCTCTCCAGCCCATCCTCGCGATGGAGGGTCAAATAAAACGCCACTTCATCACGCACACGGTAGCCGAAGTGCAACCCGGCCGGCTCGAGAATCTCGTTGACCCGCATGAGCAGTGCCACCGGGTCGGCAAGCGCTCGCTTGTGCGTGTCATTCAAGTCGATGGAGTTGAGGTATGGCGCTTTCAGCGCATCGGCGTAGATCCCATTAACCGTCATAACACCCTTTTCCGGGCTCACCCACGCCAAGTCGATATCATTCATCTCGATGGCGTTGGCTCGATCCAGCACCTTGCGGCTGAACGCATGGGTGGTTTCATCCATGTTCACCGTACCCACCACCATCAGGTTTTGCGGCAGGTACACCGGACGACCGCCGTTCACGTCTGCGCGGCTGATCAGCGGCTCAGTGACAATAACCTCGTCGTTGTCGCGCTCACGCGTCTCGATAAAGCTAAGAAACTCGGAGAAGTAGTGCTCGACCCGAGCGAGGTTCATCTCATCCAGGATAACGAAGTAGAGCTCATCGGGGTGCTCGATGGCGCGAGCCATCACGTCCAGCAGTGGCTTAGTCTCGAATTTTCCCTGGATGTTGGCATAGCCAATTAGATCCGAGCTATCGGACCAGTCGGGACGGACGGCAATCAACACACAATGATCGGAGTCCCCGTAGCCAATGGCCTTAGCGAACTGTCGCACCAGCTGAGTTTTGCCGGTACCCGAAATGCCAGCCAACATCGCCAACGGCTTGGTGCGCATGCAGAGATAGAAGTTGGCCACCTCCGGCAGCGTGTAATGGAATCCCTGGCTGGCCATATAGGCCTTCACCCTGGGCAACCACTCTCTTGCCGGCGTTTCGGTCACGCCGACAGGCAGGCGACGCTCCTCGACATCGACCGAAGGAGTCGGATCGATGTCTTCATTCATCTGTTCAAGTTCTGGCAACCAGCGCTGAATCTCGTCAGGCAGAGACAGAGTATGTCCCTCGAGCAGAATCGCCAGTGCCTCCCAGGTAAACTCGAACAGGTAGCCCTGGTTGCCCGTGCCGTCCCGGTTGTAGGGTCCGCGGACATCGGCCAAGGCTTTCTGTAGCTGGGCCTTCTTCTGCCGAATGACGTCCAGGGATACCGGCTCTTTCAGCTGAACCAGCACCTCGAGCTCGACTCGGTGACCGTCACCGCGCCACTCATTGTCGACGTCATCTGGCTGCTGGGCGACGAACGGCATCGAGCTCGCCCGGGAGATAGCTTGCACCCCACCTGCAGCGTGGTGAACAATGAAATCGCCAGGCTTAACGTCGCCAACGGCTTTCCAGTGATTGAAGGAGCGGCCGCCTTTCCCCTCCAGCGGCGCCCAGAGGTAGGCTAGGCCCTGCTGAGGTGTGAAGGTCTTGCCCTGCATCACATACCACACGCGGGGCTCGTGATGCTGCTCAGGCTCCTCGTGATCGACCACATAGCTGCGCAGTGCCTGATAACAGGTCTGCAGTTGAAGGACGATCTCTTCCTCTCGTGCAAAAACCTCGAGTAGCAAATTCACGCGCTCAAGGTTGTTTCTCGCGGCTCCGGCGCCCACCTCAGGCCCAGAAATGTATGAATGCTCTCCGCTGCCAAAGGTTTTCCACTGCCAGCCGGCTGGCGGGTGCTGGAACGATCTAACCTCCACGCAGACAAACTCGGGATACTCACCGCTGACTTCAAACATTTCGCCCTGGTGGGTAAAACGACTGACATGGCTTTCCTGATCGTACTCGGCTCGGATCAAGGTATCCTGAACGTAACCGAACAGTGCCCTGGAAGCGCTGTTGTTGACCACGAAGACCGGCGCGCCCTGGTTCAGGCGAGAGAACTTTTCGCGATTCCAGTAGAAGCGGTTCTGGTTGGCGGAAAATAGGCGCTTGAAATTCTCCTGCACCAGAGGCGGTTTTTTTACCTCATAGACCATCACCGTCAGATTGGTATCACCGATCTGGCGCGGGTTGCTGACCACGGTAAACTCGAGCTCTTCAAGCGCATCGACAAAAGCCTCGTGGAGCGCCTGCTCCAAGTGCTCAGGGTCCACTTGGTGCTGCTTAGTGTACGACAGCGCTTCCGCGACCAGCTGCTTGGGATCAAAGCGACGGCCCTGATAGAGGCATGAAAAGCGCTCACCAGGCGGTATGCGCTGGCCAAGGGCATCGATGGTGCGGATTACATCGCTGCGTGTAAGCTGTGGTATCGCCTGCTCAATGCTCATGCCGTTCCTCGCTACCACTCCGTGATGTAACACTCATCTTGCCACTCCAGCGACCGTCCAAGGCATGTCAGCATCCAGGGTGGACTGGTCGACGACCCTGGGATGCGAATCGACGGCCTTGAGCCGCTGCTTCAGCTTGAGCAGCACATCATCGGGATCAACCGCGCGCGGGAACAGCCTTGATGGGTTGCGGGGCTGCTCCAGATGCAGCACCACCCTCAGCCTTGAGCGACCAAGTGCTTGCCGAGCCATCCGTTGCTCCTCTGCCTCGTTGGCATTGCAACTGGCCGCCACCAGCCCGGCGAGGGTGTCACGTACCTTGCCGGCAACTTCATCGCCTAGATCGACCAGCTTCGTGCGACGATGCCGCCGGTAGTCCTTTACCTCGATCAACCAGAGATGGTCGCCATCAAGACAGACGAAATCGATGGCCTTGGTGCCACCGCAGACCGCATTAAACTGGTTGCGATAGAAGGACCATTCGTCATATTGCGAGGGCTCTACCCCATCCGCGAAGGTGAAGGCGAGTTGCTGTTCCGTCAGCGTGGTCGTCATGCCAGCTCCAAATAGCGATCCGATTGGGCAAGCTCTTCGTCCAGCAGGACCAGCGTCTGCAGATCGTCCACGCGGCTGCCCTGTTCCACCTGCACACCCTCGGATCCCTTCACCAGGGCAAAGTAGCGCTGCTGCGCCTCGGCGCCTGGACATCACGAGCCAGCAGCTCCAGCTCCTTGAGCAGGAACAGCGAGTGAGTCGCGATCACCACCTGAATGCCCTGCTGGCTGAGCGCGAAGGCAGCCCGGCTACCAATTTGATCAGCTTGGGATTGAGGTTGGCCTCGGGCTCATCCCAGAACAGATAGCCCTTGTCGAGTAGCGAACCGGTGGTTATCAAACGAGCGAGCATCGCCAGCTTGCGCAGGCCTTCGGCCACCAGCGGCATCTCCAGATTGCCCTGACCGGCAATCTTCAGGTAGAAGCGCCCATTCTTGTCCAACACCACCTTGCCGCCCATAGCCTCTTCCAACGGGGCTACCAGATCGGCCACCGCCTTTTCCCGTGCGCCCTTGATGGCCGGCGCACCCAATAGCTTGCAGAGGTCGATGTGATGCTCTTCGATGTCCACATGGCGGCTTTCGTAGAGCGGCAGCAGCCAGTGATATTGGCTCAGTAGCTCCCGCGTGGGCATAAAGACCGGGGCCTTCTCCTGCCAGGCGCTGGACAGCTGCTCGATCTTGACCTCGGTCTGGGAGCGAGTGCTGAAACTGAAGGCCGTATTGAGCGCTGCCTGCTCAAAGGAGACAGCCACCTTGCAGGTATGCCCCCCCTGGCGACGGCTTGCCAACCGGCCCAGCGACTCTGGACGAAATACCTTGATCAACTTGTCGGCGATGCTCTTCTGCAGCAGCGCCTTGGTGGGATCGGCCACGCTCGGCTCATTGGACTGTTCGAAGGCATTAGCAATAGCACTGTAGGCCACCTTGAGTAGATGTGACTTGCCGGTGCCATTTTCTCCCACGATGACATTCAACCCTGGTGCGAAGCTCAGCCTGGCCTCGGGGAACAGGGTAAATTGCTGTAGCTCCAGGGACTTTAGCATTGCGCTTTTCCTTCCAGTATCTGGGTGACACGCCCGAGATCTGACGGAGTCAGTAGGGCCAAGGGCCTCTCATTCTCTCGCCCATGCTCGGTAATAACCAGGGCGGCTAAGTGTGGGTAGTTTTCGCCATTGAAAGCATCCAGAGCCGCTACCAGGGTGGTTGCACGAGGCGCAAACAGCAACTCATCAGTCTTCTCTTGGTATTCCAGCACCTGGCTGACCGGCACGGTGCACTCGATCAACTCATCCGTGGCGTTGTGGCCTAGCCAGCGCTGTATGGTGTTAGCAGTCAGGATCTTCAGCCCACCCTCGACCCTTACAAATGTCTGAGAATACTCCTGAGCCGCGAGGAAGCGGAGCACCTCTACCATGGAGTCATCTGGCTTAAATTCGTGGACTTCCACCTGGAAGTGCTGGGCCACAAGGGCCGGCTTCTCGATCTGCTGAATGATGTTATCCAGCTGTGCCACCAGCTCTGGCAGCGGCTCGGCCAGATAGCGCGGCCCGAAACGTGCGTCACGCTCATGCACCAATACATTGCGAAGCTTGGCCAGCAATTCGATGTCACTAGCATTGCGTCGAAAGATCGCATTGCGCTCCTTCGCGATTCGCACATTGGCCATCAACCCAAGCGACTCTTCCCGTCGCGCCTCACGGGCTGCAAGCTTCTCCAACTGGGCAATACGTGCCAGGAAGATTTGCGTTTGCTCGGACATTAGAGCTCCAACCCTACCTGCTCATTGGCATGCCCCGTCTCATGGGACGCCGCCACAATGGCATGCCAGGAGCCAATCAACTCATTATAGGCACGCGCTTCCTCCGCCCATTTCTTGCGCTCGCAGAGTGTGTAGAGGTGGTAGGAGAGCTGGCGGATTGCTTCGCCCTTCTCCGGCATCTTGGCCAGCAGCTCACCGGCGGCGGACTCGCCATGGTTCTGCAGGCGTCGGATCATCTGGTGGCAAGCTCCCACACCGGGGTACGCTTGTCGGTAGTGGGGTCCCACTCGGACTGATACTCGCCCCACTTCAGCAAGCGAACCTTGCCCGAACCAGACTCGACCACGCCGGCTTCCTTGACGCCATCCACCGTGGTGCCCTTGGCTTGGGCCAGCACCTGCGCCTCACCGAAGGGCCCTGCACTCCATGCGTACTGGTCGAACCAGCTGGCACAGAATTGGGTATCGGCATCGAAGTTGCCGGAATCGGGGCTCAGGAATTCGGTAATGGCGCGGTTGATCAGCACCAAGGCATCGTGAACGCTCATCTTTGAGCCGTCCTGATTCAACACCGCCTCATACTTAGAGTAGATCGCCATTCCGGGCCCGATAGCTGACTGCGCTAGATCCACCGGTGCGATAGGCGCCTGACCTGTTTCGCCACCGATCATGGTTTCCAGGGCCTCGGGCATTTCTTCGCGCAGCTGACGCTGGAAGTTGCGGCGTGAGATAGACTCGGCGTTAGTTTCGCGTTTGCGGCAGACAAGCACGATAGAGGAAGCTAGAGCATTTGTCCCTGAGCCAATCATCCTATTGCCCATTTCCGTTCGCATCGGCCAGGTGCCATCGATGGAAAACCCTGCCTGGATCACTGCTTCTAGGAAGGTCACCCAGCCGGTGCTAGTGGTACTACCTTCTTTGGTTTCTGATTGCTTGAAGGCGTAGTAGATGGAGACAGGAAAAGCCGGGTGAGCTTGGACTGCCAAATTATGGATAGCACGAGTCATGCCATCCATAAAAAAGGTTTCAGCTTTTTCTTTGCTGCCATGGCGGTAAGGTGTCGCCACCAGCTCTTCTGCTTTAGGAACAGCCATAGTCCCGAACAAATCCGGATAAATATTCCGAAATGAGCGGCGCATCCAGACATAGAAAAAGTCAGAAAGATCAGCATAGCCAATATTATCGTAGTAAGGCGGATCTGTTGACACAACCTTCCCGTAAGACACATCCTGAGAGGCTGCATCAGCTTGGCTTGCTATACCCTGGCCAAGGTGCGAAAAACCATCAAGAACTCTCATCATATTCTTGAGAGATGTTAAAATATCACCAGCCTTACCGCAGAAGGCATTAGCCTCTGAAAAATCCCAAACCATGGGCAATGCCTGCCTGCCAAAGGTAGCTATAGACTGATCCATAGTAGGCTTCCATCGGCATAAGCTAGTTTGAGCATCTGAAAGCTTACTTACTGAAAAACCGAGGTAGACCGCTACTGCATCTCCATAAGCCGTCGCTCCTGAGCCACCTTGCGCCAGGCCTCTACAATTATCTGGCAGGCTGGCGGATTTAGCATCGGCAATGGCCTTTTCTCGGGCTTCCTGCACTAGGTCAGAGAAAGTGGTCAGGGCCACCAGTTGTCGAGGGGTGAATAGATCGCCAAAGGAGCTTAAGCCATAATTCGGTGTTTTGAAGTCCCTAGGGTTAACTGGAAGAGAATGCTCTGGCTTCCATGTTGGCTTAGCTGAGTTGGCTGCCGTAATCATCTCCTCCGTGGGAGACAGATACACCCTACCACGCCTGCCTTCAGCCACCAAT
Source organism: Halomonas sp. BC04 (assembly GCF_000568385.1). NCBI lineage: Bacteria > Pseudomonadati > Pseudomonadota > Gammaproteobacteria > Oceanospirillales > Halomonadaceae > Halomonas > Halomonas sp. BC04. Next base: position 23,091 of record NZ_AZQX01000133.1, on the reverse strand, counting down.
GCCATTAAGCGAAGCCCCAATCGCCCCGCCTTACCTTCGGCACGAATATATTTAAAGGGCATCGCCGTCTGCGACATGATGCAAGTCCCGCCTGTGCGCTCAACAGTCCCTGTTGCGGCATCAGCAGGCTGCTTACCCAAGCGCACCTCGAAGTGATAGCCATCTCCATCGACCACCGGTTCAACCCAGGTCTCTTTGCCCTTTTTGCTTGACACTACAAAGGAGCGAACTAAGGGAACATCAACATGACTGTAGGCTGGGTTAGGGCTTTTTACTGTTCTGGCCCAAAGCCATGCGATCACAGTCAGCTCTTCACCTTCATATTGCTTAAGATCCGGCCGCTCAGCGACCATATCCGAAGTAATCTTGACCTTGGGATAAAGGTGACCAATTCGCTTGAAGGCCTCCTCACGCATCCAGTGACCGTAGCGACGCACATCTTCGGCCAGGCCCTTGGCGCCCGACCAGTCTTCATGCATCTTTTGCTGCTTCTCGCCCTCTGGAATTGGGCCAACAGGCGGCTGGCCGGCAAACTTGGGCGGAATCTCGATCATCGCCTTGTTGATCATTACCGCCACGGGGTTGAGGTCCGAGGCGTAACTCTCCAGCCCCAGCCTTTGGGCTTCGAGCGGGATAGCGCCACCGCCGGCGAAGGATCATGAAACGCTGGCAGTTTCTCGGGGTTGAAGAGGTCCGCCGCCTGAGGGTGGTTTCGATTCAGGTGGCAGGTCTCCCTCCAGCTCTCCCAGATCGCATCACGGGCGCGGTTCAGCACCTCCTCGTTATTGGTGTTCTCCCACTTCACCAGGTCACGGATGATATCGAAGAGCTTCTCGCGCTTGAGCTCGGCTTCTTGCTTGTTAACGCCGTAGCCCAACTCACGCTGGTAGCCGGGGTCGTTGACAAGCTGAGCAAACAGGACCGCCCGTGCTGCCGCCAGCGGTCGCCTCGCCCACCATAGGTGCAGAGTGCTGGGGTGGCCGTGGCGAATCGACTTCTCGCGGGCTGACGCAACGTTGATGTCATCCAGCGGAAGCGCCACTTCGATCAGCTTCTTGGGGGATTTGATATGCATAGTCAGTCATCCATCATTCTTGAAAGCGCGCCATCGCAATAATTACAGCCACTCAGGTAGTCGCCATAGTCAGGATCACTAACACCTGCCCAGTGTTCATTACAGTACTCGCAACTTTTACATTCTGAAAAGCTCTCTCCACATTCCGTGCATTTAAATCCAAACCCTGTCGCCAGCACAGTCTGATATCCATCGCAGGCAGCACAGCTCGCAACAAAATCTTCTTCGCCTTGCTGAATTGCCTTGTGCGAGGGCTCAACGTACCCACAGACATGGCAAATCGCAGACTGGTATCGGTCGTCAGTCTGAGAATCCAAAGACTGATAATTACACACGGGACATTTCTGATAGCTTCTTGCTTTTGGTGTGTTTTTAACCAAGCGCTGGTACACTGCATCAAAGAATGGCGTGATTGATTGCAATCTAGTGCCGTAATCAAAAATTCTTTTTGAGTAACGTGAAAAATGCTTGCTCCACGGCCCTTCGAGAAGTTTGTATAAGTAGTACCAAGCTACATAGATCTCCCCAGCCACCGCTTCACGCTGGCTCTTTTTATTTAGCCCCAAGTGAAAGAAATGCACCACGCGATTTCTATGTCGAGCTACCGCTTGAAAGACTTTGAAAGCTGAAGAATCAATGGATTCATCAGTGAGAGATTCTATCCTCTTTCTCGCCAACTCTAGACCAACTGTGCGCAGCTTACCCTGCTCAAACTTCTGAGGAGTGGCTTCAGTAGGCTCGACAGCCACCCACATTGAACCAATTAGCACAAGGCGAGCCTTGAAAACCAGTTCGACCGCAGCTGCAAAGTCTATAAGCGCATATTTTGGCTGCGCCTCCAGCTCATCAAGAGCACGATTGAGAAAATCGATTGCATTCTGGCAAAGGCTGTCAAATATTTCTTCATCTGTCATGCCCGACCCCCTCGAAAAGGAAAATTTCCACCGATAGTCTCAAACTGTCTCTTTTGAGCGGGCTGCCTTCGAGAGCAGCTCACCCAGGTCATAGTTGATGCTGGCCACGCCGAAGTCGGGCTCGCTGGTGAAGGGCCTCTGTACGTAAAACGGTCCTTCGACGCTCTCGCCCTCCACGATGACGATGGCCAGCCAGAATTTGTCGGCCTGGTTGAGGCCGTAGATAATCTCGTTGCGTGAGACGGTGATGGTGCTCTGGCCCTTGGCGCGGCCCTTCACCTCGATGTGACGGTCAGGCAGGATCGATCCGTCCGCGTTGGCCGGTGGGCGGGCGGTCACGTCCCAGCCGCATTTTTGAGCAGAGACATCGAACACCTGGTGGCCCATGGCACGCTCGGCGTCCATCACTGCCTGCATAGCCAACTGCTCGATGCGAGCGCGGGCCTGGGCATCGACGCTAAACTGGGTCTCGCCTTTGCGATGAGCCAGCAGGCCTTGGGGGATCAACAGTGCCCCACCGATGACCACCGGCGTGCTGGAGACCACCTGCTTCATGGCGTTGAGCTCGCGTCGGCGCTGGTTGAGGCGCTCGGTCAGTTCATCGACACGCCGCCTCGCCATCTCCGGTTGCATTCGCGGCTGCTTACCGGCCTTCATGTCATCGGTGAGCTTGATGTAGCGGTCGGACCAGTAGTTGATCTCCTTCACCAGTCGCTCATTGACGGCATTGAGCACTTTATCGGCCTGGCGCTCACGACGCCCCTTCACCTCCTGATAGTGCTCGGGCACCAGCGCCTGTACTGCATGATTCAATGCCAGAGCCTCTAGGTCGTTGGTGATCCACGGCGCCTTGAGCACATCATGCACCAGTGCGAGGTCATGTTCGTCGATGGGCTGCATATCCAGGTGAGGCGCCCAACCGGCGTGAGTGGCATTACCGTCCTCGTCGATCTCCACGAACTGTAGCCGCCGCGATGCCACATGGGGCTTAGCGCCGGCCTCGTTATGAGACTCGCGCACCGAGTGGTCGATCATGAATAGAACCTTGGGATCAGTGCTGTCGTCGCTGGGGTCCACTAAGACTGCGCCCTGCTTAAGCTTGCTGCGGTGCGCCTGCAGTACCAGATCAGTGGTGGCATGCATCAGCGGGTGCATGGGGTGGATTAGGTCGGCCATGGACTTGCCGGGCAGGCGCACGTGCTCCTTCTCGAAACATATACGCTCGTACTTTCTGAGTACCGGCGTGCGTGTCTCGCCAACCACTCGGTCGCGCTCGCGAATCGCAGCCGGCACATGGCGAACCTCGAAGCGACCCGGTTCGCGTGGGCGCATCTCGCCACGCAGTGTCTGGAAGGCTTCCATGAAGAAGGCGCGGATGAAGTAGGGCTGCAGCTTGCGCGCCTCGGCCCTCTCCATTTCTTCCTTCACCGCATAGAGCTCCTCCAACCCCATGTGCTGCTCCACCAGGCATTACGGCGGATGATCTCGCGTAGATGGCCAGTATCTAACGCACCGTCGATCACTTGCTCCAGTCGAGCCTTGACCTCAGGGGATTCCCCATATCGGATCGCCTCCACCAGTAGGTCCTTGAGGGAGGTGTTCTCGAAGGCCTCACCGAGGATGTCGAAGACCTTGCCCCCCAGGGCGCTTTTCTCGACCTCCATCTTCTCGAACAGCTTCTGGAACACTGCGCCTTCGCGGGTTTCGTTGGCCACCAGGTTCCACAGGTGACAGACCTCCGTCTGGCCAATCCGGTGGATGCGGCCGAAGCGCTGCTCCAAGCGGTTGGGATTCCAGGGTAGGTCGTAGTTGACCATGAGATTGGCGTTCTGAAGGTTGACGCCTTCGCCGGCGGCGTCGGTGGCCACCAGGATGATTACGTCGGGGCTGTTGCGGAACTGTTCCTGAGCCTTGCGCCGGTCGTCGCGGTTAGTGCCGCCGTGGATAGTGATCACCGCCTCCGGGCGGCCAAGCAGACTGCGAATGCGGTCCACCAGGTAGTTCAAGGTGTCCTTGTGCTCGGTAAAGATGATCATCTTCCGACGGCTGCCGGACTCGGTCACCATCTGCGGGCTATCCTGTAGCAGGTGGGAGAGCTCCTCCCACTTGCGATCGCTGCCGGAAGCGACCAGGCGTGAGGCCTGCTCCTCCAGATCCTTGAGGATGACGATCTCGGCCTCCAACTCCGGCACGGTTTCGGCGGCGGTGGCCTGGTCTACTACCTGCTCGGCGTAGAGCTCGTACTCTTCGGCGCTGAGTTCTTCGTCCAGCTCATCGATGTCCTCCGGCAACTCAATCTGCTTCTGGATCACATAGCTTCCAAGCGTCGACGCGATCTGGCCGTCACGGAGCGCCTGGCCGCGTGCCATCAGCTTCATCTCGTTGAGCCGGTCTTCCAGCTTGCGACGACGTCGCTTAAGCGATTGGTAGATCGCTTCGGGACTGGAGGCCAACCGACGCTGAAGCTGGGTCAGTGCAAAACCGACGGTGCCCTTGCGCTTACCCGACAGCGCATCGGCGCGGTTCATCTCGTTGCGCACGTAGTCGGTGACCTGCTCATAGAGCGATGCTTCGGCGTCAGAGAGGTCGTAGTTGGCTGTGTAGGCACGGCGCTCAGGAAACAGCGGGGTACCGTCGAACTTCAGCAGCTCTTCCTTGACCATGCGCCGCATCATGTCGGAAACATCGACCTTATGGGCGCCTTCTCGAAACTTGCCATAGAATCGGTCGCTGTCGATCAGCGACAGCCAGATCTGGAAATCCTCTTCCTTGCCGTTATGGGGCGTGGCGGTCATTAGCAGGAAGTGACGTGTAATCGAGCCAAGCAGCTCTCCCAACAGGAAGCGCTTGGTCTTATTGACCTTGTTACCGAAGTAGTTGGCCGAGAGCTTGTGGGCCTCATCAACGATGATCAGGTCCCACTCGGTGTTCTTCAGTTTCTCCTGCAGCTGCTCGTTGCGCGAGAGCTGATCCAACCGACAGATCAATTGGTTCTGCTCGTCGAAGTAGTTGCCAGAGGCGCACTGCTCCTGCTTCTCGCGGCTAAAAATCTCGAACTGAACGCCGAACTTCTCCAGCAACTCGTCCTGCCACTGGTCGGTCAGCCCGCCGGGCGAGACGATCAGGATGCGCTTGGCATCGGCACGCATCAAAAGCTCGCGGATCAGCAGGCCGGCCATGATCGTCTTACCCGCACCGGGGTCGTCGGCCAGGACGAAACGCAGTGGCTGACGGGGGAGCATGGCCTCATAGACAGCAGAAATCTGGTGGGGCAATGGCTCCACGTTGGATGTGTGCACTGCCATCATGGGATCGAACAGTGCCGCCTGGCTGATGCGGTAGGCCTCCAGGCCGAGCTTGAAGTCGGCACCCGGCGCATCGAACGCCCAGGGGCGGCCGGCCTGTGCCAGCGATAGGTTGGCCTCGTCGCTGCGGAACACCATCTGTTCGTGGATACTGCCTTGAGCGTCCTTGAAGTAGATGGTCAACGCATCGGTGCCGACCGGCACCACGGCAACTACTTTCACGACCTCATCGGGCTTGATGCCACGAACCTGAGCGTCCTGCTTGATGTCTTCGAGCTTGAGCATGCAGTTCCCTCCGCACTATGGCGCGTTATTCCGACTCGTAACCAGGGGCCAACTGCAGGTTACTCACCCCATACAGTGCCTGCGCGTTGGCTAGAGCCAGCTGATACTCCGGACCCTGCATGGCGTGATTTGGGGAGCAATCAACGTTCCAGCGCCGCAGCAGGTAGCCGGCCAGAGCCGCTCGCAGCTCTACCCTCAGGCGCCCTTCCTGCATGGCGTAATCGAGTTCGATGGCCTGGGGGTGGTCAATACAGGGATGAGGGATCAGCTCGAGGTCGACAAAGCGATTCCACTGCCGGTCGTGCAGCAGGCCCTCATGCTCCTGGGCGAGGTTCTGTTCAAGTACAGAGGTGGCAAGCAGGCGCGTCAGCACAAAGTCACGGAATTCATCAGAATGACGGTCGAACGCCCGCACGTGCCAGCGCAGGCCGTTATCGACCAGAGTATGAGGGACGATCTCGTGCTCAGTCTCTCCACTGGAGAGCGAGACGTAGCGAATCCCCAGTGCACAGCCTTTGTGCATGGCCTCGCTGACCGCCGCGACGATGGCTAGATCTGGCTGATTGAGCTGAAGGGGCATCTCACAGCGCACCGAGGTGGGCAACGTACCCAGGAAGCCATCGCCATAACCTTGACACAGGGTGGCCAGGGTCCGAGCAGTGTCATAATTGAACAGCGGGATAAAGGGCATGCCCGCAGATGGAGACGCTTGGACTTGTCGTAGACGATGTTGGCCGAAGCCAGCTCATGGTAGAGGGCGAAGTCCTTGGTGGCCTGGGTCGGCGCAATGGAAAAACGGTCGATCAGATCGCCGCGCCCGGCCTCGCCCTTGAACATCAGGGTAAAGTCGATGTGGGCTAGCCGCTCTCGCTGCGATGTGGATAGCGACGATAGCGCCCCATACTGGTGGGTCTGCTTGTGCTTAGCTGCATTGGGCACCTGCGGCTCCTAGCGTCGCTGTGCCTGACCGAGCACAACCTAACAGAAAGTGATAGGTGGTATCGTAACAGTAGTTAACACAGCTCGACTAGAGTCAAACCAACTATGCGCCTACGTCTTTCGAATGAGTCTGGTCAACAACCTTCCGACGCCCCATTGGCGGATCATAGGGTTCCAGATTTGCGATGAGAACCAGCAAATGGACGTTTGTGCACCTGTTTCGCACCTTCCCAGTTTTTACTACACCAGTTTGAACGGATGGATGTCGCGGAAGATCCCTGTTTTGGTCATGTCGCGCCTTAGGGTGAAGGCCTCCATGGCCGCTACTAAATCGACTTGCTGCAGCTGATTGAAGAGGACCTTGCTCCACTGCGCACGGGTGACCTTGACGCTTTTGAGGTATTGATTCGCTCGCCACCTGTCACGGAATCGGTGATCGAGCGGTAGCCGGAGACGCGGGCCTCCTGCACGGCGGGCAGCCGGGCAAAGACTGCACCCAAGACCCGAAAGGCGATGCCATGCACGTGGTCGCGATACAGTTTGCGCTGCCGTGTGGCACTCAGCCTTTTCGGCGTGAGCTCCAACCGCTTTGCGGGCATGCTCCACTCGCGGTCAGGCATTTCCTCCTCAGCCGGTAGCTCGATATCCACAGCGATCGTGCGCTCGTCAAATCCGAGATCAAAATCAATCGTCGTCTCTCGCGGCCACTCGATCTCTTCCAGCCGCTCGCGCAGGGTCTGCTCCATGGCATCCAGGTCGTTCCAGACGCCCTCCTCTTCCCGCTGCTGACGCGAAAACTCAGGGGCGTCATGCTCAGTCTTGCGCCACTCCCACTGGCGATAGAGCTCGTCGAATGTCACTTGCCGCTGGGCGTTCTCCTGCTTGACCCGCTGTATGGCCGCCGGCCAGAACCGCTGCCACCAGGCAAGGGTAATGGGCACCGGCGGTGACGACGGCGGCTCCTCAAAGCCCTGGGGCACATAGCCGCTGTCATCGGGATGGGGCGTCTGCTCATGCAGCGTCCCCAACCGCACAAGATCGTCGTGCAACCGCTGGCAGTGTGCCTCCAGTTGCTCGGAGAGAGCCTTCCGCATGGCGGCGCAGCACGCGCGACTCAGCATCGCTCATCCGGAGACCATCAGCGTGGAAGTAATCGATCTGACCGCTGTCGCGAACCTCCAAGTGCACCGGCAAGGAAGCGCCTTCGACCAGCAGCGCCTCCAGGACTGACGCAGCGCTGCTGCCTGATGATGCCGCCGAGGTAGCACCCCGATGATCTCCATTGCTGGCATTGAACTGTTGGCGGTAAGCCAGCCCGGTGCCGGGAAGGCCGGCGTGACCATGCACCCCACGGGGCCGACACCAAGGCCACGCCCCACGGCCCCACCGACAGGGCAAGATCACGCTTGCTGCGGCTCAGCCGCAGCCCCGGCGCGAGGGTGATGCGGCGCTGGAATCGCAAGACCATAGTTCTCCTTGAGTGCTGCTCCCAACCAACTCAATCTCCTAGCAGCCTATATCGACAGGTCTCCGAAAAAGCCGGTACGGTTCACAAGGCTAGCTCCTTGCGTCCCCCGTTTCAGGCATCATACCTGCTTGGATGAGCCAATACTTTTACTGATCGGAGTATGCTCCTGTCGACCCTTTGGCTACGAGCGGACATCTTGGGCGAGTTGGCAGTTTGCTACGGTTTCCCTGGCAAGCTCCTGATTTCTATTAGTGCCGAAGGTTTGCCTGGCTCATGAGCCACAAATCAACCTCAGACTCGAACCATCCAACTGCACGGCTGCTCAACCTCACTTGCTTGGGAAACAATGGATCATGTGCCTTTGATTTAGGGTCAATCTTGTTGTAGATCGTGGATCGTGAAAGCCCTGTCTTGGCGATAACGTCCTTAACCCGAAGTATTGTTATGCACCGATCATCCCGCGACGGCATGGCGCTCCCCGCGGCACCTCGGTAATTGGGTGATATTACAGTCGCCTGAGTTTTCATTATCTACCTTCCCCTAGGTAATTGGAAATATTCATGAGAAAAACTTTCTTGTCTGTATGAGAGGTTAAAGCACGCTTTCAATATGTCTTGAAAAGTCACGTCAGATGCTCTGGAGCTGGTACGTCATATTTATCGCCTGCTGCAGACACCATTCGTCATGGCGGTGATGTGGGTACAGATCAATGATGGTAATCGGACGTGTCGCATGTCCTCTCTGGTTATAACGGGGATATGTCAAAACTCCGATTTCACCACGCTGAGATAGAGTATGAAGAGCAACATCCAAACGACTGACAGGCCGCAGTGGGCCATTAGCCGTAATGACCTTTTTAGGCAAGTAGCGGAACTGCTGCTGACGCTTACCGCGCAAATATTTTTCCAGCGTGAATAGCTGCTTGTCCTCCTCCTTAATCGGCGCAAACAGTCGCTCGAACTCAACGGAGAAAGCGTTAACGATGCTGAAGGCCACTCTCAAGGTATCCACGGAAATATCGTCGCTGAATTCGTGGTTATAACCATGGATTACGCCAGCCACCCGCAGCCATTGATCGGGGAACTTACTGGCAAGATCAGTAAAATGCTCGTACCGACCGCCAGGCCGCATCTCAGCCTCGCACTCGTTATATGCCTGATACCAGAGTACTTGGGCTTCTCTGATGAGTTTTAGCTTCACTTTCTTGATTTCGGAATAGCAACGTGAACGGTTGAGTTGTTTCGAAATCCACCGGCGGTATTTCCTGTTGATGAGGGGTATGTCCAAGGAGGAGCGGTTCGATATCGAAGGCATGTCTGATAGTATTGTTCCTGAACTGGTATCGGCAGGCGGTGATAACGCACGAAAACCTTGCGTTGAGGCTGGAAAAGCCATTAGCGCACGGGCGTTCATCCCCGTGCCTCGCATCTTTGCGCCTGGCGCTCCAAAGGCTTGGTGGGCGACGTCTGGCTGCACGAAAATGCACGTCGTGATGGGCACGTCGTAGCTTTGATCGCCTTCGCCGACGCGATACCGTTGAGTGGCTTCGCCGCTATAGCCTTTATTGAGAATCGAGCTTTTATGCTTTATTCCATTGGTCAAGATCTCCTCACCTTCTGGTGTGATGATACCAAGGCTACGGAGCCCTCTCTCTTTAATAAATTTGGGAATTGCCTGGGGAGTGGCGTCGCTCAGGACCCCGACACCAGCCGATGCAGGTGGTGAAGGCTTCCTTTCTAAATGTAAATTCAGTGCTTTTTCAGCTTGTTGAAGGGTGAGAGGACGTTTTTGCTTGTTAGCGTGACAGTTTTTCTCACTGTCAACTAGGCTGTGGGCTTGAGCTTCAGCGCAAGCGCTGACTAACCGTCTGCGTGTTTTCTCCCAAATTTCCACCTCCTCGAGGTAACGCTGTCGTGGCTGAAGATGCTTGTCTTCCTGGGCAGCCAGGAACGAAGTGACAGGCCCCATGAACGCCTCCATCACGCTGGACTTGCGTTCGCCAGACTTGGCAATTCCGATCACGAGGAGCGAGACGGGTATTGACTTGCCATCGTTGGGCCTTTCGACCACCACCTTGTCTTGCAAGGCAAAGGCTCCCACCCCGAGAGCTGCCTGGATACAGAGAAGTTGAGGGGCTCGGCTCTCTTCGGTGGTAGCTTGAATGATGTCGGCGAATAACGTGCCGTGTGGGCTGAGGTGGTACGCCGCGCACGTTGAAGGAAGCGCCGAGGGACGCTGGTTTTTCTCGAACAGCATGGTTAGAGATTGCGTTACGCTGAGTCCGCTTGGTGTGTAGGTCTGCATGTTGCCGCTCCTTTGTCCGAGGCGATGTGGTGAACGTGGATGACGCTCACCACACAAGCTAATTCATAGTGAATAGCTTTTCAACAATTCTTTGTGAATTGCCGCGGCAACTGACTTCTATTTCTCATGCAAAAAAATTTATATGATTGAATTTAAAGAATAAATCTTGACTCCAAGGCGGAAGCAACGAGCAGTGTTTTGGATGTAAAGGGCGTCAGGGGATAGGCTGGGTTGAGTGGCTTCAGGAAGCGATCGCCTGCTTCCTCAACCAGCAGTCGACATGTCAGGGTGTCGTTATCTGGTAGCAAGGTCAGCACTAGCTTCCCGGGCTTGATGCGCGCACCAGTGTCAAATAAAACTTTGGTGCCTTCAGGCAGCGTCGGCACAAGGCCAATCGGTGCTGACATGGCATCACCCTTCATGGAAAGCCAGAAGCCATGTCCGGTCGCTTCAAGCCCTGAATACGCATAGGTTTTTTTTGAAATGAAAGCCGAGTCTTTCAGCTTTTCCAACTGTTTTGCTTCGAGCCAGGAGATCTCTGGGTAGAGATAGACGGGTGGTGGTGTCGGGAGATTTCTCCCTTTCAGAGCTTTTAACGCACTGATAACGGTTCCACCAATAGGCCCGACAGCTGACCACGGAAAGGAGGTCATGGAGGCCCGACTGCTAAAGATTTACCGAGGGATACACTTGCCAAGGTGTGTAAAGCTTCTCCCTGGGCAGGACCATCACTACCTGTGTCGTCAGTACTTGGTTCTCCATGCATCAGATACTCAGGAGATACCCCCAAGGCCCGTGCCAACTTCGTCACATTCTCGTATTTTGGCGACTTTATTTTGTCGTTGACGATGCGGTGGATGCTGGGCTGTGGCACGCCTGAACGTTTGGCTAGTTCGTTCTCGCTGATGCCGTGCTCATCCATCAGCTTTCTCAATCGATAGCCAATAGTTCTAAGACCCGTCATCTATATTCCTTTTTAATCAGTGCGCTCAGTTAACCACAATGAATATTGTGTCCGCTGAATAACCTGCGAGTCAATGGATGACCTGAGGTGAAGGCAGGTGCCTCCCGCAACATGTTTATTCTGGACTTTTTCCACGGCACGTGCTTTCAAAATGTAATTTAGAATTACTGCTGGCTGTTTCCTCGATGCAATAATGCAAAAGTTCGCATTATTGCAAGGTAATTTGACTGTGCATCGGCCCAGCGACGCTCTTCTCCGACCAGATGCCACGCCAAGGCTTGGGAGAGCAGCGAGATCTAGGGTAATACTTTCGTCTAAATTTATTCTGACCCAAAACCCTCAGTTGACGCGCAACATGCTCACAGCGGGACATCAGGCTGCGCTGCCCCGGATCCTAGCAGGCGGGCTTCGTCCCAAAGACCCAAGGGTCTCGACCCTAAGCGATGACCGCCACCCAACCTGAACCTCACACTGATCTTTTCTGAGCCGAACCGCCCACCGCAGGACGCTACCTCCTTATTGCTTTAATACTCGCAAGTCTCGATAGTTCACAGGGGGTCTGTTTCCGCACTCCAAGACCCCCGAATCCTTCAAGTGAGAAGACATGCATATCAGACCGTCAGACTTGATTGGCTTGAAGTTCACCTTGCAGAGGGATAAGAACAAAACGCCCACATGTGAGATGTTATCGATCGCTATCTCCGACTCCCCTCGAAGCAGTGTACCCCGTCGCCAATGGGTTTAGAATATGCCTTGCACATGTAACTGGCCGCATAGAACACCTGTTGGATCGCGTTATGATCGTCACGGTGGAAATGATACACATAGAGTTCGTCGGTGATGGTATCTGCGGCGACATCCACCAACCCTTGCATCTGCTCTAACGGCCAACCTATCGCCCAGGCCCAGGCACGAACAATACGATGATACAGGCAGTCGCTACCATAAGCCTCGATACTGCCTTTCGAAAAGGCATTTAGCGACCCGAGGCGTTGTAGTGCATTGCCGTTGAAGAACAGCAAGGCGTGATAGTGGGGCTTATCGCTGGTAACCTGTTCACGGCACCAGAGATCGCGCATGTCGGGCGCATGGGCGGTATTAATCAGGTCCATCTCCCAGTTCAAGAGATACAGGAAACGGCTGATGGCGAGGTTGTTGGGAAGTAGCTTACCCGGCGGCATGGTTTTGGGATAACACAGGAGAACAGGCACGGCCAGAATCTTACTGTGGGCGTCTAGTGCCAGGCTCAACACACGATGGGTCGTTTCTAGATAATTTTCGATCAAGGGGCCAGATGCCGTTTGTACCGCCATGCCGCAATAACTTGGTTCATGCCAGAGGCGAAGAGCGGGGTTGCCCGGGAGGCGTTTACGGAGGCGCTGTCCTACGGTAGTGGTTATATTCATGCTGTCTATCTCCCGACACGTGCCCACGGTCAAGCCCACGACGATGGAGTCGTGGCCCGTATGTGTAAGCGGTATCGTTTTCTAAAGCGGGAAGGGAAGTTCACATCACGACGAGACCTCGCGTGTTTCCGCGGCCATCGTCCGAAGCAATTGGAAGGACTTGCCCAAGCGGGCGATATGGAACGTATGATGGCAAGTACGTCGGTGAAGCGATATCTAGCGGAGAGGTGCTACTGCTCTGGATAGTGCAGGGTCTTTGCCGGTTATGACTTGCTATTGCGACATGGATCGGTCGGAGGCTTGGGGCCTCCTCCCTGACACGCGATCCCTACATTAGCTGATGTATACTACTACTTACCGAGCAAATATCAGGATTGAAATAAAGCCAGCAGGAGAAGCAAAGCCCCGTGCGACAACGCTGATAAGGGTTCGTTGTTCTCTGGAAGAAGATGTTTTGCTTTAAAAAACAATTTCAATTTATTCAGCTAGATAATTGCAAGCCAGACGCTCTGGCCACAGTCGTTCATAACATGACGCTCGCCAGTAGAATTTATTTCAGATCTATATCACTCCTGTGAGCTGAGCCCTCCCCGGGGCTTTTTCATCGGTACAGGAGACCTGCTATGCCCCCACCCTGCTCACGCTGTGCCTCGCAGCGCGTCATTAGCCTTGAGACCGCCCGCAAGCTGGCACCACCGCCGGTGCACTGGCTGGCTCTCTCAAGGGCGCCTATGCGTCGCTCTACTCACCCGGTCGCTTACTGGTGTCATCAGCCCAGTTCCCTCTCAGTCGAGTCGCTACTGCGGTAGTGGCTGCCACGACGGGCGGAATCGCGGGCGCCACCGCCGGTAAGCAGATGATCCAGAGCCTGTTTCCACCCGGTGAGGGTACGCCCTGGCTGTGTCTGGGCTGTGGGCACGCCTTCCGTATTTTGAAGTGATCCTGTTTCTCGCACCTATCTACTCGCCGGCACTCTGCCGGCTTTTTTCCGTTGAGGAGATTTCTCATGGCACATCTGATCGAACAAATGGCTTACGTCGGCGACACCCCTTGGCACGGCCTGGGACAGCAGCTGTCGCGTCATCAACCCTTGGAGGTCTGGCGGCAGCAGGCCGGTATGGACTGGCACATCGAGGAATCCCCGGTGCGCTTTATCGCCGATGGTGCGGGGCACCTCGGCAGCATCCACTCCTTCCCGGAGCAGAAGGTGCTTCATCGCTCGGATACCAAGGCCCCGCTGTCGGTGGTCTCGCAGCGCTACAAGGTGGTCCAGCCCGAGGAGGTGCTGGAGTTCTACCGGGATCTGACCGAGTACGCCGGCTATGAGCTGGAGACAGCAGGTGTGCTCAAGGGCGGGCGCAAGTTCTGGGCCCTGGCTCGCAGCGGGCTGGGCACGGCCTTGAAGGGGCAGGATCAGGTCAACGCCTATCTGCTGCTGGCCACGTCCTGTGACGGCTCGCTGGCGACGGTGGCGACACCCACCTCGGTACGGGTGGTGTGCAACAACACCCTGACCATCGCCGTGGACGGCATGACACAAGGCGTGAAGGTGCCGCACAGCACCGAGTTTCGTCCTCAACTGGTCAAGCAGCAGCTGGGCATCTCGGTCGCCCAGTGGGATGACTTCATGTATCGCATCAAGACCCTGGCCGAGCGCAAGGTCAGCCAGGAGGAAGTGGCGACGTACTTCCAGTCGGTGATCTGCAATGCCGAGGCGCCGCTGGACGATCCCTCCAAGCTGCCCAACTACCGAGCGCTCAATCGGGTCCAGAAGCTTTATCACGGTGAAGGACGGGGCTCTCAGCTATGCACCGCTCAAGGCACCGCCTGGGGCCTTCTCAACGCCATCACCGAGTACGTCGATCACGAGAAGCGGGCACGCAGCAACGACTACCGCATGGACTCTGCCTGGTTCGGCCAGGGGGCGAGCCTCAAGGACAAGGCCCTGGAATCCGCCATGGCCCTGGTGGCCTGATCGTCGTCAGCCGTTCTGTGCATTCCATCCCCTATCGACTCCACATCCTCATCACGTCATAGCGCCCGGCCCATTCAAGGCCGGGCGTTTCTGTTTTCGGAGGTGCCAATGCAACCGCCCATGACATTCGAGATCTGCCGCGCCCTGACTCTGCTGACCCGCCAGCTGCTGGGGGCCGGTGAAACAGAAGCCCTAACCCACGTGATGGCCGAGGGCCAGGTCTATCGCGTGGTCGTGTCACTGGAGCCGGTCCCTGTCGACCAGCTTCACGAAGTCATCAACCGCTACCGCTAAGGAGAATTCCATGGCAACGCCTATTCACCCCAAGCACGCCAAATCCGCCGGCCAGGTGCCGGTTGCCCAACCCCTCCAGGAGAGCACCGCGATCATCCAGGTGATCGAACGTGCGGCACTCAATCCTGATGTCGATATCGACAAGATGGAGCGCCTGCTGCAGATGCAGGAGCGCGTGCTCGACCGCCAGGCACTGATGGCCTACAGCGCCGCCATGGCGGCCATGCAGACGGAACTGCCAAGCATTACCGAGCGTGGCCAGGGCAACAACGGTGCCTACGCCACCCTGGAGGATATCGTCGACACCGTGCGGCCCATCATGCAGCGACACGGCTTCGCGGTGAGCTTCCGTATCCAGACCCAGGAGCGGGGTATTCAGGTCACCGGTGTGCTGATGCACCAGGAAGGGCATCGGGAAGAGACCAGCATGCTGCTGCCGGCCGATGTCAGCGGCAACAAGAACGCCGTGCAGGCGTTTGGCTCCTCCACCAGCTATGGCAAACGCTACGTGCTGTGCGCGCTGCTCAACATCACCACCCGGGGGCAGGACGACAACGGCCAGGGCGCCGCGCCACCGAGGAAGGTGGTCACAGCATTCCAGGCGGCTCAGCTCAAGCAGCTGATCACCGCCTGCCCCGTCACTACTCAAGAGTGGTTCGTCGGCAAGTACGGCGAGGTCGAGCGGGTCCCCCGCTGTGATTTCGACAAGTTACGCGCTTCTTTGCAGAAGCGGGCCTCCATCCATCACCGTCACTGAGTCACCGGCGAGGGGGCCTCCCTCGCCGCTATGCCGTCATGTCACAAGGAGATCGTCATGCAGATCCTGACACTGGAACAGGGCACGCCCGAGTGGCATGCCGCCCGTCTGGGCATCGTCACCATGTCCGAGCTGAAGACCCTGCTGGTCAAGGGCAAGGGGCCAGGAGGCTCCGGTACCGGCGCCATCAGCTACATGCATCAACTGATCGGTGAGCGCATCACCGGTGAGCCCTTGGAGGCCTTCCAGGGGAATGCCCACACCCAGCGCGGGCACCAGCTGGAACCGGTGGCGCGAGAGCTCTACCAGGAGGCCGCCGGCCTACCACGGCTGGAGCAGGTCGGCATCATCCTCAACCACGGGGTGGGCTACTCGCCAGACTGCCTGGTGGACAGCAACGGTCTCGCCGAGATCAAGACCAAGCTACCCAAGTACCAGATCGAACTGCTGCTGGACGGTGAGCTGCCCCAGGAGCACGTAGCCCAGTGCCAGGGTGGCCTGTGGGTCAGCGAGCGGGAGTGGATCGATTTCGTCAGCTACTGGCCCGGTATGCCGCTGTTCGTGAAGCGTGCCTACCGGGACGAGGGAATGATTCGCACCATCGCTGAGCGCGTGGAGGCGTTCTACGAGGAACTGGAGCGTCGCATGGCCATGGTCATGGCCGCCTGAGGAGAGACACCAAGAACCATCGCAAGCTGAGTGCCGGCGAAATCGCCGGCACCTACGATATCACTGCCCCCATAACCGAAGCGGAGCTGTTGAGCATCGCCCAGGCCTTTGCCCGCCGACGCCTGGCCAAAGGACGCAAGATCACCCAGCCGGCGCTGGCCTTCGAGTACCTTCAGGTGCTGCTCCAAGACTATGAGCATGAGGTCTTCAGTGCCATCTTCCTCGACAGTCAGCACCGGGTCATCAAATTTGAAGAGCTGTTCCGTGGCACCATTGACTCGGCGAGCGTCTACCCGCGAGAGGTGGTCAAGAAGGCACTGGCCAATAATTCCGCGTCTGTCATTCTGGTCCATAATCACCCAAGCGGTGATCCCGAGCCCAGTGACGCCGACCGGCGCATCACCCAGCGACTGAAGGAAACACTGGACCTGGTGGAGATCCGTGTTATCGATCACATCGTGGTCGGTAGCGAGAGATGTGAGTCGTTTGCGGAACTCGGGTATCTTTAAGTTTACATCCTCACATAAAGCCGGTGCCGTCCCTATGGGATGGTGCCGGCATTCTGTATACATATTTTTTTATTTATCTCACTGTGCTCCCTGATTGGAACATCCTTGGCTATGACAGTAGTCGAAACGAGCGTAGATATTGGCTCTACTGATTATAAACATGGACCAAAGGACAGGTGCAAAAGCAATTTTCTTGTGAGATGTTATCGTTATAATAAGCCGAGAAAACAAAGCCATGTCTAACCGAATAATTCTTCAAACGCCCAGTGAAGTTATACGCGCCCTGATCAGTACCTCTGGCTATCGCCCCTACTTCGTGGAGAAAGGGTTCGATAAGGATCTGGACGACCTAGCCCTCGAGAAGCGTCAGGGAAGCAATTTTGACCTGCTGCAGAAGTGTCGGGACATGTGGCTGCAGGCTATTCGCGAGGATTGCGGGGCTGAGTGGTACCGTCTGGTTGACTCGGCGTGGCAGCGCCACATCGATATCTTACGATCCTTTGCTCGCGACACCGATACCACCGGTATGATTTCTGCCCAAGCCAAGGAAGTGTTGCTGCGTTTGGTAGTAATTCCCGAGTTGTCCGGCTTCATTCGCCGAGCCAGCCATGAAGTCCCTCTCCTTGATATGAGAACCTTGTGGGAAGCACCCTTCGCCGCCTGGCTAAAAGCAGCGGAGAGCCAGAGCGACGTGTCAAAAATGCAGCTGCTGGACCGGCTCGCCAACACTCGGGAGATTGACGAGAGCACGCTGAAGCGCTGGCAACAAGGAAGCTCTGTACGCAAAGGACTGTGGCCTTACCGCACCACGACACAGCATATGTTTGTCGGCAGCAGCCTGTCAGCGACACAGGCAGAGCGACTCACCGGCTGGCTGGCTATGGTGGTAGCGCTTCAATCCTTGCCGGTGGACCTGCGCGACAGCATCAAGCGTGACTACGATAGGCAAGATTCGAATCAACTGAAAAGCGAACAGCAGGCCCGAGAGCAGTTGAAGCGAGAGGCAGCCGACCGCAGCAGCCTGGCCTTGCATGTTCAGGTAGCCCCCATGCTGGCCGAGCTCGATCAGCTGTTCGGCGATGTCTCGAGCAACGAGCAGCGGATCCGTGAGCGACTCGACTGGTTCCGTAAACTCTATGAGCGTGGCAGCTCGATTCATCGTGCGGCCTTTCACTACCTATGGTCCTGGCACTCGGCACGCCTGAAAGCCAATCTCGGTGAGGAAAAGAGAGCACTTGAGCTATATGAAGAGGCCTGCAGGCAGGCCTGGTGGCGAGCTGGCCCTAATCAGCGCCCCATTCTCCACGAGGCGTTGTGCCATGCAGTCGGCGTGGACGACAAGGTGCGAGCCAAGCATTACTGGGACAAATGCTTTCTGCTCGGACTGAACCGCCCACCTAAGTGCGAACTGGATAAGCAAGCGATGCGGCGTCTTTCATTCGAGTTCGAAAGATTGTTCCCGTCACAGAAGGCCAAACAGCGCATTCCACCCACCATGCGATTCGAGGTGATTGGCACGCCTTTTTCCCTGACATCAAGAGATCTCGCCAATCCGAACCGCAAACGTACCCATGCCGAAGGGAGAGACCGCTATACACCACTGATGGATGCGGTCAAGCAAGGCTCTCTCGAAGACGTCCGAAAAGCGGTGCAGGCCGGTGGCGACCCGAACGTGTCCATTCCCGAGTCCGGTGAGAATGCCCTGATCTTGGCGCTGCACCGTGCCTACCACCACAAGGATCCAGGTATCCTGCAGTATCTGCTGACACTGGATGTCAGCTCGGACACGGTCAATCGCCCGGTCTCCACCAAGCGGGAAACACCGCTGAAGATTGCACTCGAAATGGCCGATGCCGACGTTGCAGACCGGCTGATCGCTCTGGGCGGGAAAGTCGAACAACCATGCTTCACGTCTCCCAGTGCCCTGGCTTATGCCATGGCGTTGTTGCATGACAGCATCCATGTCAGCGATCCTGGCCAACGAAGCGCCTATCGGGAGGGGCGTGTTCCGGCGGACGCCTTCGATGCCAAGGGTGGTGCCATTCTAGACTGTGAGTTGTCAGTCCTGCGTCAAACGAGGATGGCAAAATTTGACGAGCCGTGGAAAAGGAACGGCTTGGAAGCGATTAGGCAGTACTACAATCGACCTGTCGCTGCGCGCCGGCAGGTGGTAATGACGCTGCTAGCAAACCGTGCCGATCCGAATTGCCGCTATGCTGATTTCAATGGAAGCCAGGGGGCTTGGACTCCCACGCTGTTTGCCGCCCAAATCGGCGACCTGGAGGTACTCAAGGCCATGATCGAGGCGGGTGGCGACCCCTGGGCCTCGCTGGAGGAAGACTCGCCCCTGAGCGAGAAGAATGCGCTGTGGGTTGCCGTTTCCTACCAGCGCCATGCGGTCGTCGAGTACTTGCTGATGCTCCTGCCCGAATGCGCCACGCGCTGATCGGCCACTTTTGGATTTTTTTTTCGGTCACCTGTCGGGCTTCGACTCCCCCTCTGTTGCATCTTTCGAGCAAGACACCGCAACGGAGGAACCACCATGCATTTCAGCAGGGACAAGGATATCAATCAGCTCGTGCAAGATCTGATTCGACTTGGCTGGACTTATTCCAAAGGACGGCACTACAAGCTTTACGCGCCCGATGACAGCGGGATGGTCATCGTGCCCTTCACACCGAGTGACCGGCGAGCCTTCCAGAACTTCCGTCGCGATGTACGCCATCGCCTGCGAGGCCACGCCGAGGAATACCGGCATGCTCGGCAGGAGATGATGCCATGAACCCGGTCATTTTGGTGTCGCTGGACTGGCGACGGCCGCAGGACGGCAAGACCGGCCTTGGTATCGGCTCGATTGCCGCGGCCCTGCAGGCCAATCAGGTGCCATGCCGAATCATCGACGCACAAGTCAACAGCCCCGGATTCTCCCTAGATCATGTGCTCCACGAGTTGCTCCAGGCGATTGCCGAGGCTGGTCCCGGGTGCCTGGTCGGTTTCGGCACCTATGTATGGAACGACCAAGAGGTCCAGATTCTGATCCATCAGATCAAAGGCACCGGTGCAAGAATCGTTCTCGGCGGGCCGCAGATCTCCTACATGGGAAAAGGACATTTAGAATCCATATACCCAGAAGCGGACTATTTCGTTCGTGGTCAGGGGGAAATGGGGATGGTGGCAATAGCCATAGGGAATTGCCCGAAGATTGTGGCATCCATGTCGCTGGTTCCTCTGATTTGGGCCGCAAGGCAGATCACGATTTGCTGGCCCTGCCTTCACCGTACCTGCAGGGGACGGTCCAGCCACGAACCAGCATTCGCTGGGAGACCCAGAGGGGCTGTCCCTTCAGGTGTGCCTTCTGTCAGCACCGCGAGCCGGGCAATCGGCTTAAGCATCAGAGGTTCGACGCACGGCGTCTGGAACGGGAGCTGGCAATGTTTGCCGCTGCAGGGGTAGAGCGCATCTCGGTGCTGGATCCGGTTTTTCACACCAATCCAGCACGTGCCGTCGATGTCCTGAACAGCATCAAGGCTGCTGGCGTTGATGCCAAGCTATCGCTGCAGTGTCGCTTCGAGACCTGTAAACCCGAATTTCTGGCTGCGCTCGAAGGGCTTGATGTGACGCTGGAGTTTGGTCTGCAGACCACCATAGAGGCCGAGTATCGCGCTATCGACCGGCCCAACAACATGCAGATCGTTGGGAAGAAGATCCAGGAACTGCATGAGCGCCAGATAGACTTCGAGGTTTCCTTAATCTATGGACTGCCCAATCAGACCCTCGCTAGTTTCCAAGCTAGCATTGACTGGTGCCTCCAGCAGCAAGTTCCGCGTGTGCGGGCCTGGCCCTTGATGCTGCTTCGCGGCACGCCGCTCTACGAGCAGAAAGAGCGCTACGGGTTTAGGGAAAGCCTCGATCAGCGTATTCCTGTCGTGGTAGAAAGCAATAGTTTTTCCAAAGCGGATAATGCCGAGATGGCCCGCATCGCTCTGGCGCTGGAGGAAAGTTGAAATGGGAGGCTTTATTGCAATTGAGGGGTTGGATGGCGTTGGAAAATCAACACTAGTCCGTCTGCTGGCAGAGCGTTTTTCTGGTCACGCCATGTGTACGCCAGGTCCCGCGTTGCGCGATTGCCGACAGACCGTGCTGGAAGCCTTTACCGATGATGAATTGGCCAAAGCACTGTTCTATGCGGCCAGTGTTTCCAGCCAGGGAAAGCAGGCACGCAGCCTGTCAGAGCGCGGAAGCTGGGTATTCATGGATCGTTACTGGGCGTCGACGCTGGCCTACGCAAAGGCACGTGGAATGACAGAAGACCTGGGTCAGCTAACTCAAATCTTAACTCAGCCTGATTTGACTGTCTTGCTGCTCCTAGACGAACCAGAGCGTCGGCAGCGTCTTCATTTCCGTGGCGCCACCGGTGAGGATATGGAGACCTTGGGTTTTGGCTTTCGTCAATGCGTGCTGGATGAGCTCCAGGTTCGTGCCAACCTTGTAGTTGACATTAGTAACCACAAGCCAGAGGCCGCTTGCTCAATACTTGCGCAAGCCATTCGGGAGAAGCTGGGCGAGGCTTAGCGCTCTGTTGGGTCATCACAACTTGTCATCGCGCTTTCCCCTCCTCTTTTTCCAGCGTCGGGCCGCCAGTGCGTTCGCCTTATCCTTCCAACCTCGCTCCTGAGCCTTCTCGCTGGCCGTCTGCCAAAGCTGTTCGGCCAAACCGCGCGCTTGGGTAGCGGCCTGCTCCAAACGTTGCTGTTCGAGCAGGCCGGTCAGTCCGGGACGCTCTTTGAGCCTATCAGTCACGGCATGCAGCTCAGACTGATAGATCGCGGGGTGAACGCCACACACGGTCATTACGCGTAACGTATCGGCCAAGCGCTGTTCTGGCTGAGGGCGGGTGACAGAGTCGAGGCGCAGCAAGCGCTGATGGCACTCTTGGGAGAAGCAATAGTCGTCTTGCAGGCGCCAACGCAGATAATCACCAGCCAGGTTGTCTGGTATCTCTGCCAGCTTTTTCTGCAACTGATCCTGCTTGTGGATCAACGCCCCCAGTACCTGTGACTGCAGGGCGGCCAACTCAAGATGGGCCTGGGCCTCCCAGTAACTATGAGCTTTTCCCTTGATCTGCTTGCGCAGTACTTCGGTTACCCTGGCGGTCAGCATCTGCGACAGCACCGGCGTACCTGCGCCAAACACCCAGGCGCCAGCAGGTCCAAACATCATTAGGCCCACGCTGGCCCCAACCACGCTGCCACTGCCCGCTAAGCCCATGCGCACCATGCCATCCAGCAGAATCTGCTCCAGAGCCTGCTTTCCGGTCAACTGACCTCGACGATAGGCTAGCAGGCCTCTAGCGGCGCTGATCGAGCCAGCAATGCTGATCACACTGGGGTTGAGAATCTCTGCGCCGGCACCCAGGGATTCACGGGTCACCTGATCCACCAGCTCGTTGCTCAGTCCATCAACGAAAAAGACCTTGTCGGCCCACACTGCGGGAATCTGGCCGGCCAGTTCGGTATTCGTGATGAACGGAAAGTCGTAGCGCGCGAAGTGTTGTCTCAGGCCATCTAGCGTGGAATGAAATTTGACTTGGAACTCCTGCCCATCTACCAGCAGGTCCCAGCCGGGCTCGTTGGTAGCCTCAGGAAAGCTGACGGTGTGGCCCGCTGCAGCCAGTTGGGCGGCTACAGCCTTTTCCGCCACATAGCCCTTTAGCTGGCTGATACCCCCTAGAACCTCCCTGTCGTTGCCATCCAGAATCTGTTCTGCGAGTTCGCCAAAGCTAAGACCGATACCAATATCTAGCCGCGATGACAGTGGGGTCGACGGCGGCAACAGAATAGATAACGTCGCCCACAGTGAGCGTTGCCATGCCAGCGGTCGCCGATGCCTCACTGCTCTGTCGAGTCTCACCGGAAAGCCTAGTGGCTAACTTTCATTAGCACTTACCTGTTGCCTGGAAGCGACGATGTCGAGAATACTGTATAAAATGGGCTATGTTGGTATCTGTTGTTGGTCGGCGCCTATCGCCGCGCGTAGCCACGACTCCTCGGCTGGCTTCGCCGTTTCAAACAACCGCCGCCATGCCAGGTAATTCGGCAAGTACGCTGTCCCCACCCCATGAAAGCGCCCCATCCAGCCCTTCAATCGGCTGATATAACTGTTGACGTTCTGAATGTGGTATTCCTTGCCGATCACTCGCTGATTATCGAGTGTGATCAGGCGATGAT